>NZ_JAJNIK010000006.1:0-141069 GCF_022386495.1 Mammaliicoccus sp. H-M34 | reverse complement strand
CCATGCCGAACACAGAAGTTAAGCTCTTTAGCGCCGATGGTAGTTGGGCTTACGTTCCGCGAGAGTAGGACGTTGCCGGGCAAATATTTATAAATGGATGCGATGAGCCGCACTCGAGACCTGTTAGGTCTCTTTTTTTTATGTAAAAAATTAAAAGGTATTTAAAAGGTATATAGGATTAAAGTTATAAAAACTATAATACAAATAAATAGGAATATAAAACTCTAAGAAAATTTTTCTTATTTCTTGCCATTACTGCATACATAGTTCGTACATTTTACTTTGCGTTGTCCATGTAATAATAAACGGAATGGCTAAACCCAAAATAGCTTTAAAATATCAGAAAACTATCACGATTTTGTAAAGTGCTGACGCCTGAGGGAATAGTATGTGTGAGAGACTACAGGCTCGAGCCATACCCCTAGGCAAGCATGCACGTACAAAATCGTAAGATATTAAAAAATAAGCATATCACTATAAAACTGAAAACTCAGTTAAGTGATATGCCTATTTATTTTAAGTTAGAATTTATATTCTACTATCTTTTAAATCAGTAGTGAATAAAGCATTTTGTTTTGATTAATGTAAATGTATTTAGGATCAAATTCACTGACGTTCTTATATAATTGGTCAAGATCATTATGGTCTTTAAGTTGAATACCAATAATAACAGAACCAGTATTTTGACTAGATTTTTTTAAGTATTCAAATTTAGTAATGTCATCATTAGGACCCAATACGTCATTTACAAATTCTCTTAAAGCACCAGGTCTTTGTGGGAAATTAACGATAAAGTAATGTTTCATATCTTCGAATAAAAGGGATCTTTCTTCGATTTCTTTCATTCTATTAATATCGTTATTACCACCACTTACAATGCATACTACATTTTTACCTTTAATTTCATTTGTATAATGATTAAGGGCACTAACACTTAATGCACCTGCTGGTTCGGCTATAATGGCTTGCTTCGAGTACATATCAAGAATAGTGCTACAAACTTCACCTTCATCTACAGCTACAAAATTGTCTACTACATTTTTAGAAATATCAAACGTTAATTGCCCAACTTTTCCTACTGAAGCACCATCTACAAATTTATCGATGTCAGTTAACGTTACAATCTTATTTGCTTTTACTGATTGAGCCATGCTACTTGCTCCTAATGGTTCTACACCTATAACTTGTGTAGTCGGCATATTTTCTTTTAAATATGTACCAACACCAGAAATAAGTCCGCCACCACCGATTGCAGCAAAGCAATAGTCAAATTGAATGTTCTCATCATTTGCATAATCTACCATTTCTTTTGCAATAGTACCTTGACCAGCAATAGTATTAATATTATCAAATGGATCAATAAAGCTTAATCCAAATTTTTCAGTATATTCAAGGGCATGTTTCAAACAATCATCAAATGTGTCTCCAATTAATTCAATTTGAACAAATTCACCACCGAAAAATTTCACTTGATTAATTTTTTGAGCTGGGGTAGTAACTGGCATGAAAATGACTGCTTTAATTTCAAGTTGTTTAGCAGTAAATGCAATACCTTGGGCATGATTACCTGCGCTTGCACAACTAACGCCGTTTGCTCTTTCTTCATCAGTTAATTGATTAATGGCATAGTATGCACCACGTAATTTAAATGAGCGCACCCATTGAAGGTCTTCTCTTTTTAAGTATACGTTACAATCAAATTTTTGTGATAAATACATATCTTTTTCTAAAGGTGTTTGTTTAACAGTGTCTTTTAATTTTAAAAAAGCTTCTTCTATATCTTCGGCACTTAAACGTGTTTTTAAGGTCATTTTATCACTCCCAAATTAGTTGTGCATTTTCTCATATTCGTTTATTTGATCTTCGTAAGTTAATGTAATAGCAATATCATCTAGCCCATTAACAAGTTTATTCTTCCATGTTGAATCTATTTCAAAATGATATTTTGCTTCAGGTGTAATAACTTCTTGATTTGGTAAATCAATAGTTATATCACTATGTTGAGCAATTGCTTCTCTATCATTTTTATTTTCAATAGCAATAGGGAGCATACCATTTTTAGTACAATTCATATAAAAGATATCACTAAAACTACCTGCAATTATAATAAGGAACCCAAAATCTTTAAGCGCCCATGCAGCATGTTCTCTTGATGATCCACAACCAAAATTGTCACCAGAAATTAAAATGCTTGCACCTTTATATTCTTGTTTATTTAAATTGAAGTCTGGATTTTCAGAACCGTCTTCAAGATAGCGCCATTCATCAAATAGAAAAGGGCCAAATCCTGTTTTAGTTATTCTTTTTAAAAAGACTTTAGGGATAATTTGATCCGTATCAATATTATCATTCAATAGTGGAACTGTTTTCCCATTAAAGATGTTAATAGGTTCCATTTAAATGACCACCTTTCTAGTATCTACAAATCTTCCATTTATAGCAGCCGCAGCAGCCATAGCTGGAGATACGAGATGTGTTCTTGCACCTTTACCTTGTCGTCCTTCAAAGTTACGGTTACTTGTTGAGGCACAATGTACCCCATTTGGTACTTGGTCGGGATTCATACCTAGACACATTGAACATCCTGGTTCTCGCCAATCAAAGCCTGCATCTTTGAAAATCTTATCTAGTCCTAGTGCCTCAGCTTGTAGTTTAACGCTTCGTGAACCTGGTACGACTATAGCTGTAATATCTTGATGAACTTGGTGTCCATCTACTATTTTACTCGCTTCAATTAAATCTGAAAGTCTAGCATTTGTACATGAACCAAGGAATACATAACCTAGAGGAATATCTCGTGCGGTTTGACCAGGTTTAAGCCCCATATAGTTATACGCTCTTTCATCATTAATATCATTGATTTCTGGGAATGGTGTACTGAAACTTACGCCCATTTCTGGACTAGTTCCCCATGTAACTTGTGGTTCTAAATCGCTTACTTCAACTGTGATGATTTTATCATAAGTAGCATCTTCATCAGAATAAAGAGTTTTCCAATCTTCTACTTTTTCTTCAAAGTTTTCAGGTTGATATTCACGACCTTTAACATATTCAAAAGTTGTTTCA
Organism: Mammaliicoccus sp. H-M34; assembly: GCF_022386495.1. NCBI lineage: Bacteria > Bacillati > Bacillota > Bacilli > Caryophanales > Staphylococcaceae > Mammaliicoccus > Mammaliicoccus sp. H-M34. The sequence continues at coordinate 138,003 of NZ_JAJNIK010000006.1, read as the reverse complement.
TCTGGCTTCATCATTCCATATTTAGCACCAGCTTCAATGGCCATATTACAAATAGTCATTCGCTCGTCCATTGACATATTGGAAATAGCTTCACCTGCGAATTCTAAAGCATAACCACTACCAAAATCAACTCCATATTGGTTAATCAAATATAAGATGATATCTTTTGCATATACACCAGTTGGTAGGGTACCATCTACTTGAATTTTTAAGTTTTTAGGTTTAGTTTGCCATAATGTTTGAGTTGCAAAAACATGTTCAACTTCACTAGTACCTATTCCAAATGCAATAGCACCAAATGCACCATGAGTAGCAGTATGTGAATCTCCACATACGATTGTTTTACCTGGCTGTGTTAAACCTGTTTCTGGACCAACCATATGTACTATACCTTGTTCGTCTGAACCCATATCAAATAACTTTACACCAAATGCTTCACAATTATTTTGTAAGGCATTAATTTGTTTATTAGCAATTTCATCTCTAATATTGAATATATCAACTGTAGGAACATTATGATCTAAAGTTCCAAAAGTTCGATCAGGACGTCTCAATTTTCTGTTTTGCAATCTTAAACCTTCGAATGCTTGAGGAGATGTAACTTCATGTATTAGGTGCAAGTCGATGTATAATAATTGGGGTTCACCTTCTTTACCAGCTACTATATGTCGATTCCATACTTTATCAAATAATGTTTGTGACATGTCGTTTTCCTCCTCTTAAATTGATTTTTTAATTGCTTCGAAGACTTCAGATGTGCTGTAGCTACCACCTAAATCTTTTGTGGCAATACCTTCATTAATTGTATTAAAAACTAGATTTTCTAAATGTTGTGCGCATTCTGGTTGATGTAGACTTTCACGAATACACATTGCTAGTGATAGTAACATACCACTAGGATTTGCTTTATTTTGACCTGCAATGTCTGGGGCAGATCCATGTATTGGCTCATATAAACTTGGGCCACTTTCACCAAAACTAGCAGATGGCGATAAGCCTAATGAACCTGGAATTACAGAAGCTTCATCACTTAGGATATCACCAAATAAATTTTCAGTTACAATAACATCAAATTGCTTTGGATTAGTTATAAGGTGCATGCTACATGCATCAACTAATAAATGATTTAGCGTTACATCAGGATATTCTTTAGAAACTTGTTCTAAAGTTTGTCTCCATAATTTTGAAGAACTTAAAACATTTTCTTTATCAACAGACGTTACAACTTTCTTTCTTTTTAAAGCTAATTTAAAAGCTATGTGAGCTATTCTTGTTATTTCTTCTGTAGTATAAGTCAATGTATCTACTGCTTGATTTTCATTGAAATACTTTGGTTCACCAAAATAAAGGCCACCAGTTAATTCTCGAACGATTATAAAATCAGTATCTTTAACTAATGATTCTTTTAGTGGGGAAAGGTGAGCAGTAGCTTCAGTAACTATAGTAGGTCTAATATTAGCAAATAATTTTAGTGATTTTCTAATACCTAATAAACCATGCTCTGGTCTATTCTTAGGATTTGTCCATTTAGGGCCACCTACAGCGCCTAACAGTATTGCATCACTGTTTTGACATGCTTCTAAAGTTTCAGGAGGTAAAGGTTCGCCATGTTTATCTATGGCGATACCTCCAAAATCTTTAGTAACTAAGTCGTATTCAAATTCAAACTTTTTTGCAAGTGCTTCTAATATTTCAATACTACCTTCTAAAATCTCTGGGCCGATACCATCACCGGGTAGGGCAGTGATTTTGTATGTCATGACTTTACGCCTTCTTTCACTGTGTTTTTACTGAATTTTGCGTGCGCTTCTACATACGCTTTGCAAGATGCGTATAAGATATCATAATCAATACCTATACCAGTAAATACTTCATCTTCAAATTGTACTTGTACGTGTACTTCAGCTTGTGCATCTGTACCTTCCGTAATAGAGTCAATTCGGTATTGTTGTAATTTAGGTGAATAATCAAATATTCTATCTATTGCATTATAAATTGAAGTGATAGAACCTGAACCAATAGAAGAGTCTTGATAAGTATTACCTTCTTTATCTTCTATAACGACTACAGAACTTTGTAAGCCATTAGACACAAATTGTAGTTGTAATGCATTCACTTTATAGTATGCATTCTCTTCATGTTCACTACCTTGTAAAATAGCGTGAATGTCACGATCTGTAACTTGTTTTTTCTTATCTGCGACAGACTTGAATTGTTTAAATACTTCTACTTGTTCATCAGGAGATAAATCATAACCAAGTTCAATAAGTTTTTCGCTAAATGCATGTTTTCCAGATAGTTTTCCTAAAGGTAGTGAATTTTTAACAACACCAACTAGTTGAGGTGTCATAATTTCATACGTTTCAGGATTTTTTAGAATGCCATCTTGATGTATACCTGATTCATGGCTAAATGCATTTTGTCCGACAATTGCTTTATTTCTTGGGACTCGAAGGCCAGAATATCTACTTACTATGTCACTCGTATTTTTAGTTTCAGATAAGTCTATATTTGTTGATAGATTAAAATGGTCTTGTCTAACATGTAGCGCAAGTGCAATTTCTTCAAGTGCTGTATTACCTGCACGTTCACCAATACCATTAATTGCACCTTCAACTCTACGAGCACCGTTTTCAAAAGCAGCAAGTCCATTTGCTACTGCTAGTCCTAGGTCATCATGACAATGTGAGCTATAAATTACTTCGTGATCACTTTTAACTGTTTCAATGAGAGTCTTAAAGAGTTGACCATATTCTGAAGGATACGAATAACCAACAGTATCAGGAATATTGATAATATTTGCACCTGCATCAACAGCCGTTTGAACTGCTTTAATTAAAAATGGTAAAGGTGTTCTAGTTGCATCTTCAGGTGAAAATTGTACTTTTTCAAATAATGTTTTTGCATAAGTAACATTTTCTGTAATCGAAGATAAAACTTGTTCTTCAGTCATTTTTAATTTGTATTCTAAATGAATAGGGCTAGTAGCTAAAAAGATATGAATTTGTCTATGTTGTGCTTCTTTTGTAGACTCATGAACAGCATCAATATCTGATTTTTTACATCTAGCTAAGCCACAAACTGCAGTAGTTGTTAATGCCTTTGAAATACTTTCTACTGATTTAAAACTGCCTTCACTAGAAGCGGGGAAGCCTGCTTCTATTACATCGACTCCCCATTTTTCTAGTTGTATAGCAATTTTGAGACGTTCATCGAATGAAAAGTTTACTCCTGGTGTCTGTTCTCCGTCTCTAAGTGTTGTATCGAATATTTGAATATGATCTGACATAATAATCCTCTCCTTAAGTTCTAATACATTTATTTAGATTGAATACTTTTAGCTTTAACGAATGGCATCATGTCACGTAAATCTCTACCAACTGATTCAATTTGATGTCCTTGTTGTTCTTTACGCATTCTCAAGAATTCTTCAAAGCCGTTTTCGTTATCTTTAATGAAGCGATCACTAAACGCACCAGTTTGGATATCTTTTAGAACTGCTTTCATATTGTCTTTAACATCTGGTGTGATAACGCGTTCGCCTGATACATAGTCACCAAATTCTGCAGTATTTGAAATAGAATAACGCATGTTTTCCATTCCACCTTCATACATTAAATCAACGATTAGTTTCATTTCATGTAATACTTCGAAATATGCGATTTCTGGTTGGTAACCTGCTTCAACTAAAGTTTCAAACCCTGATTGGATAAGTTTAGTTACACCACCACAAAGTACTGCTTGTTCACCGAATAAATCTGTTTCAGTTTCTTCTTCAAAGCTTGTACCAATTACACCGGCTCTAGTTGCACCGATACCTTTTGCGTAGCTTAATGCTAATTGTGTTGCTTTGCCAGTCGCATCTTGATATACAGCGTAAAGAGCTGGTACAGCGCTACCTTCAGCGAATGTACGTCTTACTAAATGACCAGGTCCTTTAGGTGCTACTAAGAACACATCAACGTTTTCTGGTGGTTGAATGACTTTAAAATGAATATTAAATCCATGAGCAAATACTAAAGCATTTCCTTCATCTAAGTTAGGTTCGATTTCTTCTTTATATACTTGTCCTTGAATTTCATCTGGTAATAGGATCATTACAACGTCAGATTGCTTAACTGCTTCTTCTACTGGATAAACTTCGAAGCCATCTTCTTTAGCTTGATCAAATGATTTACCTGGACGAATACCGATAACAACGTCATAGCCATTATCTTTTAAGTTTTGTGAATGTGCATGTCCTTGTGAACCATACCCAATAACTGCAATTTTTTTACCTTGTAATGCGTCTTCTGTTACCGTGTTGTCATAAAATACTTTAGTCATAATAAATGCCTCCATTAAATTGTTTAGTTTTATAGTAATCCTGCTGAACCTGTTCGTGACACTTGTGTCACTGGATATATTTTTAAATCATCCAATAGATTTTCTATTGTTTGATGGGTTCCAAATGCTTGTAAATAAATATGATCTTCAACATCTTTTAAAATAGTAAGTTGATTTTCATAGGGCTGAATCAATTTTTCGAAAGACTTATAATCAGTAGGGTGACCTAGCTTAATTAATATGAGCTCTCTATTGAAAAGATTCGTTTCTGTAATGTCTAGTGCAGATATTACGTTTACTTGTTTTTCTAGTTGCTTAATAATTGTTTCTGTACTGCTTTCATCTGAAACATCTACGATAAATGTTATATTCGTAATGCCCTCAGTTTCAGTTGGCGTTGCTGAAAGTGAAACAATGTTGTATTGTCTCCTTACAAAAATACTTGTAAGTCGGTTGAGGGTACCCGCTCTATCGAGTACTTGAGTCTTAATTGTTCTTTTCATTATTCCACGCCCTCCATCTTGTAATTTGGTTGTCCACTCGGAACCATAGGAAGTACTGGTTCAGAAGGGGAAATTCTAATTTCGATTAGGGCAGGTCCTTTATGTGCAAATGCTTCATCAATTGTTGATTCCAATTTCTCATTAGAATCAATCATGAAACTTTTAACACCGTAGCTTTCTGAAAGTTTCATAAAGTCTGGTTGTCCTGAGAATACTGAATGAGAAAAGCGTTGGCTATAAAACTTATCTTGCCATTGTTTAACCATCCCTAGTGCACCATTATTAATTAATACGATTTTAATATCATTGTTGAATTCATTAAGAATCGCCATTTCCTGATTTGTCATTTGGAAACCACCGTCACCAACAACTGCAACAACAGTTTTATCTGGATATGCAAACTTTGCACCCATTGCAGCTGGAATACCAAAGCCCATAGTTCCAAGACCACCACTTGTGATGATTTGACCGTGTGTCTTGAATGGGTAATATTGTGCAACCCACATTTGGTGTTGTCCTACATCTGTAGCGACAAGTGCATCACCGTTAGTGATTTTACCAATATACTCAATTGCTTGTTGTGGTTTAACAAAGTCATCAGTGGGTTTGTCGTATTTAAATGGGTATGTTGCTTTGTTTGATAGACAATGTTCGTACCAATCATGGTGAATAAGATCATGAGTATCATATTCTAATAGAGCTTCAAGAGTGAGTTTTGCATCAGCAATAATACCTAAATCAGTTGGAATTATTTTGTTGATTTCACATGGATCAATATCGACATGGATAACTTTTGCATCTTTAGCAAAATCGTCTGGGCTACTTGCTAGACGGTCATCAAATCTGCTGCCAAAATTAATCAACAAATCACATTCTGTTAGTGCCATATTACTAGCGTATGAACCATGCATACCTCCCATACCTAAAAATAAAGGATCAGAGTAGGGGATAGAGCCTAAACCTAACAAAGTATTAACGACAGGAATTTTGTATTTATTCGCAAATGCTGTAAGTTCATTTGAAGCTTCGGCATGGTTAACACCTGCACCAGCTAAAATAAGTGGCTTTTCAGCTTGGCGTATCATTTGAATAAACTGGTCAATTTCTTTTTCTTCAGGATTTAGGTCAATATGATAACCTGGTAAATCAAGTTCTCTTGGTGCAACTTCAACAGTTTCAAGAACACCGATATCTTTAGGAAAATCAATTACGACAGGTCCTTTACGTCCAGTTGAAGCGATATGAAAAGCTTCATCTATAATCTTTGGAATATCTTTTACATCTGTTACTTGATAATTATGTTTCGTAATAGGTGTTGTCATTGAAAGTAAATCAGCTTCTTGGAAGGCATCTTTACCAATTCCAGGACGATGAACTTGACCAGTGATGACAATGAGTGGAATTGAATCACTCATAGCATCAGCAATTCCTGTAATAGTATTTGTTGCTCCTGGACCGCTTGTAACAACAACTACGCCAGGTTTACCTGTTACTCTTGCATAACCTTCTGCAGCGTGAACAGCTCCTTGTTCGTGTCTCGTTAATATGTGAGGCACTTTACCTTCATAGAAAGCATCATATAAAGGTAAGACTGCACCACCAGGATATCCAAAAATGTAATCAACTTTTTGGTCAATAAATGATTGTACGAGTAGTTCAGCACCCGTGTATGTTATTGTCTTTTCTTTAGTTGCTTCATCTGGTTCTTTGTATGATTTAGTAGTTAGTGCCATGCAAATCACTCCTTAAATTAGTTCGTCTGGTACTTTCAAGATGCCACCTGTATTTGCACTTGTAACAAGCGCAGTATATCTTGCAAGATAACCAGTTTTAACTTTCGCTTTAAATGGTTCAATGTTTTGTTTTCTAGCGTGTAACTCAGCTTCAGAAACACTTACATCTAATGTTCGGTTAATTAAATCAATTACAATTTCATCTCCGTCTTCAATCAATCCAATAGGTCCTCCAGCTGCAGCTTCAGGTGAAATATGACCTACAGCAACACCTCTAGTTGCACCTGAGAATCTACCGTCAGTTATTAATGCCACATCTTTACCTAATCCTCTACCAACGATAGATGAAGTAGGGGCTAACATCTCAGGCATTCCAGGTCCACCTTTAGGTCCTTCATATCGAATGACAACTACGTGACCTTCTCGTACTGTATGGTTATCAATCGCTTCTACTGCTTCATCATGTGAGCTAAAGCAAATTGCTTTACCGACAAATTTATTGATTGATGGATCGACACCACCAACTTTTATAGCTGCGCCATCGGGAGCAATGTTCCCAAATAGCATTGATAAGCCACCAGTTTCAGAAAATGCATTATCTCTCGTGTGAATAACATCAGTATTTTTTATTTCTTTATTTTCATTATTTTCTCTTAAAGTGTTACCTGTGACGGTTACTCTATCTGGGTGTAGTACATTATCCATTTTCAATAATTCACCGATAATTGCTGGAACACCACCAGCTTCATGAACATCGTGCATAGAATATGATGAACTTGGTGCAATTTTAGATAGGTAAGGCGTACGTTTAGCAATTTCGTTAACGCGATTTAAATCGTATTCAATACCAGCCTCATTTGCTAAAGCTAATGTATGAAGTACTGTATTAGTAGAACCTCCCATTGCCATATCTAAAGCAAATGCGTCATCGATTGCGTCTTTAGTAACAATGTCTTTAGGTTTGATATCATTCTTAACTAAATCCATAAGTTTAAATGCTGCTTCACGAATTAACTCTCTTCTTTCTTCTCCGACTGCAATAGCTGTACCGTTATAAGGTAATGCAAGTCCTAGTACTTCCATTAAACAGTTCATTGAATTTGCTGTGAACATGCCTGCACATGAACCACAAGTAGGGCATGCATTCTGTTCCATGTCTAAAAATTCTTCTTTTGACATTGATCCACCTTTGAAAGAACCAACTGCTTCAAACATTGATGATAATGTTAAAGCTTTACCAGTTGATGATAATCCAGCTTTCATTGGACCGCCTGAACAAAAGATAGCAGGTACATTTGTTCTAACAGATGCTAAAAGCATACCTGGTGTAATCTTGTCACAGTTTGGCATGTAGAATACACCATCAAACCAGTGAGCATTGATTACTGTTTCTGCTGCGTCAGCAATTACTTCTCTACTTGGTAATGAGTAGCGCATTCCAATGTGTCCCATTGCAATTCCGTCATCGACACCAATCGTATTAAATTCGAATGGTATACCACCTGCTTCTCTAATAGCTTCTTTAGCTACATCAGCTAATTCTCTTAAATGAACATGTCCTGGGACAATATCAATATAAGAGTTACAAATCGCAATGAATGGTTTATTCATATCTGTAGGATCTTTAATTTGTCCTGTTGCATGTAATAAGCTTCTTGCAGGTGCTTGTTGGTCACCTTTTTTGATCATGTCACTTCTCATAATTACACTCCTCTAGAAAAATAAAAAAGCAACGCCCCAATTATATATGGGACGCTGCTTTCAGTCCCATTCAAGTAGAAATAGGACTTAAACCTGACAGTAAATTGATACTTACTGTTGTTCGAGTCCTTCTGAGCGTAATAAAATTACTAATATGCTGTATTCGATTGTCGGTTTGTTTGCTGTCATATTATATTTCATTACAACTCGTCCTTTCTTCTCAAATGTGAACTATATTTTTAATTAAGATTTTTGAATAGTTAAAAAATTTATGTTCTAAATTTAACGCATATTTGAGCACATGTCAACAGAAGATTTAGATTATTCTAAAAATTTAGATAATGTAAGCGCTTTAGTTAGAATAGAACCGTTCATTACCCAATTAATTAAATATTTGTTATAATAATTCAGTTAGTTTAAGTAAAGTAAAAGTAGGTGCCAAATAATGTTTATTCAAGTTGAATCATTAGAAAAGACGAAAAAAATAGCTGAAAAACTTGCTCAAGTCGTAACTGAGAACGATGTTATTTTATTAAATGGCGATTTAGGAGCTGGAAAGACAACGTTTAGCCAATATTTTGGTAAGGCATTAGGCGTTAAGAGAAATATTAATTCACCTACCTTTAATATTATAAAATCGTATAAAGGAAGATTACCTTTTCATCATATGGATTGCTATAGATTAGAAAATAGTGATGAAGACTTAGGATTTGATGAGTATTTTACTTCTGATGCTGTAACGCTCATAGAGTGGAGTGAATATATTAAAGATTTTCTACCCGAGGAATATTTAGAAATTAACATTAAATATATAGAAGAAAATAAAAGATTGTTTGAAATAGTTCCAAAGGGTGAACACTATAAACAAATAAAGGAAGTGTTAAATCATGACAACCTTATTAATTGATACTTCAAACCAGCCATTAGCTGTATCTCTTGTTAAAGAAGACACTGTCTTATTAAATTATCAATCTAATATAAAGAAAAATCATTCTTTACAATTAATGCCGGTGATTGAAACACTTATGAATGAGGCTAATGTATCACCTGAAATGTTAACAGAAATCGTAGTTGCCAATGGACCAGGCTCATACACTGGATTAAGAATTGGTATCACTACAGCTAAAACATTGGCATATTCATTGGAAATCCCATTATATGAAGTTTCTTCGCTAAAATCTTTAGCTATGACTTACAATAGTAAAACAGATTTGATTGTGCCTATATTTGATGCAAGAAGAGATCATGTATTTGCAGGCGTTTATAAATATGAAGACGATAATTTAATAGAAGTTATGGAAGATTGTTATATTTCTATTGAAGAACTTAAAAAATATTTAAATGATCAAACTCAACCTTTTATATTTGTAGGTAACGATACAGCAACTTTGAAAAATAAATTAGATGGTAGAATCATAACGAATTTACCAAATGCTTCACTTATGAATCAAATAAAAGATCAACCCGTATTAAACGTTCATGAATTAAAACCACGATATTTAAAATTATCAGAGGCGGAACAAAATTGGAAAAACAATCAAACAAAGCATTAGAAATTAGAAAAATGAGTATCGAAGATGTCCAAGAAGTTTATAAAATAGAAAATCAAAGTTTCACAAATAGCTCGTGGTCTTTAGAAGCTTTCTATCATGAATTAGAAAAAAATGAATTTGCACATTATTTCGTTGTGTCTTTGGGTGAAAAAATTATCGGCTATTGTGGTATATGGATAGTCATTGATCAGGCACAAATAACTACAATTTCTGTAGACGAATCATATCGAAGTAATGGGGTAGGACAATTATTATTAGAATATGTTATGAATTACGCAAGTACCACATGTACGACAATGAGCTTAGAAGTAAGAATTGAAAATAAAGCTGCTAGACATGTATATGAAAAAGCTGGGTTTACTTATGGTGGTGTCAGAAAAAATTATTATGGCGACGGAGAGGATGCTAAAGTGATGTGGGTGAGTTTAAAAAATGACTAAATCTATTATTTTAAGTATAGAAACGAGCTGTGATGAAACAGCAGCTAGTGTGATCAAAAATGGTAATGAAATTATAAGCAATGAAGTCGTTACCCAAATGATGACACACAAAAAATTTGGTGGTGTTGTACCAGAAGTTGCTAGTAGGCAACATGTTGAAGTTATGACGCAAGTTATAGATGAAGCATTATCGAACGCAAATATGAAAATGGATGATATAGATGCTATAGCAGTTACTGAAGGACCAGGATTAATTGGTGCATTATTAGTAGGTGTGGCTAGTGCTAAAGCATTAGCATTTAGCCATCAAAAACCGCTTATACCGGTTCATCATATAGCAGGACATATTTATGCAAATCACCTTGTTAAACCACTTCAATTCCCATTAATTGCACTCATTGTATCTGGAGGGCATACTGAACTAATTTATATGAAGAATCATCTTGATTTTGAAATTATTGGTGAAACACGTGATGACGCTGTTGGTGAAGCATATGATAAAGTAGCAAGAACAATAGGATTATCTTATCCAGGTGGACCAGAAGTTGATAGATTGGCCCAAATAGGAAAGGATACCTTGAATTTTCCTAGAGTATGGTTGGAAAAAGATAGCTATGATTTTAGTTTTAGTGGATTGAAAAGTGCAGTAATAAATACATTGCATAATAAAAAACAAAAAAATGAAGAAATTGTTAAAGAAGATGTTGCTACGAGCTTTCAAAATAGTGTCGTTGAAGTACTGGTAGGTAAAACAATGTCTGCAGTAAAAGAATATAATGTTGAGCATTTAATCGTAGCTGGAGGAGTTGCAGCAAACAAAGGTTTAAGAAGTGCTTTAGAGAAAGAGTCTAACAAGCTTGGTATTGAATTGAGTGTACCACCATTAAATCTATGTACAGACAATGCTGCAATGATAGGATCGGTTGCCCATTTCTTATATGAAAACAATAGATTTTCAGACATGAAATTAAATGGCAAAAGCTCTCTAGATATTGAAACTTTTAATTAAGTAAATATTTGTAATATTACACACTAGAAGTTATAATTGACTCGAACAATAAAAGATATAGGAGGCGAAAACTTGTGGAAGTAAATAGTTATTTTAATTTTAAAAATAGCGTTGAAGCATTAAAGTTTTACGAAGAAAAATTAGGTGCAACAGATATTATGAGAGTACCTGGTAATCATGAAATATTCAAAGATGCACCTGAGGAATTTCAAATGCCCGAATCTTTTACAATGAATGCGAGTTTCAAGTTATTAGGTAAGACATTTTTATGTAGTGATACATGGCAAAATAAAGATATTGATAATGAAGGCGCACAAGCTTGTTTCCAATTTAACTATAATGATGAAAACGACAGAGAAGCAGTTATCGATTTATTTAAGAAGGCTGAAGCAGCTGGGTGTAAAATAGATATGCAATTAGCAGAAGTAGAATGGTCACCGTTATTCGGTTCATTCCAAGATCCATATGGTGTAACTTGGATGGCAAATGCAATTACAGAATAAATCATAAGAGCTTAGGATATAAATCCTAAATCAAAACAAATAAGCATATCACTTAACTGATTTTTAAAGTGATATGCTTATTTTTTATACAATCTTACGATTTTGTAAAGTGCATGCTTGCCTAGGGGTATGGCTCGAGCCTGTAGTCTCTCGCACATACTATTCCCTCAGGCGTCCGCACTACAAAATCGTTAGCAATATCTATTTTTTAAATCTTACGATTTTGTAAAGTGCATGCTTGCCTAGGGGATGGCTCGAACCTGTAGTCTCTCACACATACTATTCCCTCAGGCGTCAGCACTACAAAATCGTTAGCAATATCTATTTTTTAAATCTTACGATTTTGTTCGTGCATGCTTGCCTAGGGTATGGCTCGAGCCTGTAGTCTCTCACACATACTATTCCCTCAGGCGTCAGCACTTTACAAAATCGTTGAAAATATCTATTTTTATATAATCTTACGATTTTGTACGTGCATGCTTGCCTAGGGGTATGGCTCGAGCCTGTAGTCTCTCACGCATACTATTCCCTCAGGCGTCAGCACTTACAAAATCGTTGCAAATATCTATTTTAATAAAATGCTAAGAGGCTGAGACAAATTAATTGTCTCAGCCTCTTAGTTTATAGAACAGCTATATTTACACAAGTCTAAAGAAGTGTGAGCAAGGGTATCTATATTTACACAAGTCTAAAGAAGTGTGAGCAAGGGTATCTATATTTACACAAGTCTAAAGAAGTGTGAGCAAGGATGTCTGTATTTACACAAGTAGAGAGAAGTGTAAGTATGGATGTCTGTATTCACATAAGTCGAAAGAAGTGTAAGTATGGATATCTATATTCACACAAGTAGAGAGAAGTGTAAGCACGGATATCTATATTCACACAAGTAGAGAGAAGTGTAAGTATGGATATCTGTATTCACACAAGTAGAAAGCATGCACAAAAAAATGCCCGCAAAGTTTTAAACTTTGCGGGCAATCTGATGGTAGTTTTATGAGCTACCAAAATGATTTTTATAAAATTTCTAGGACAATTATGTCTCAGTCATTTTAATGTGTTCATTTTCTAGTGTACTTTCCTTCACTGTTTGTGTAATCAGTGTAGTCTTTAATACGTTGTTCATATTCTTCTTTAGTTATAATCTTATGCTCTAGCAATTCTTTAGCTTTTGTTGTATAACTCTCAATGTTAGCGTTATTCATAAATCATCATCCCTTCTGTATAATACACAAGACCAATTAATCAATGAAATTTAACTCTAAGCACTTACTAAATTTAAATTTAGTAAGCAATGTTTTCTTACTAAAGTGTACAAGACAAGAAAATTGGTTACATAAATTATAAAACTTTTTCAATATTAAATCTAGTGAATTAATCTACTATATTAATAATTTAAGATTAACTTCATTTTGATTTAACAATATTTACAAGCCACCAACAAAATGCATGAGATATTCATAAAGTCAATACAGAACATTTGTACTTGTGCACAAGTTAACCACAAATTGTGGATAACCTAAGTATATCTTTTGTTTTATTTGTGGATAAGTTTTGCGATGAATGGCTTATTTTTACTTTTTACCTGTGGATAAGTAGGATAACTCTGTGGATGACTGTAAAATAAGTCTTTTTATTGTGAATAAAAGTGTGATTAATATTCGATATAAAAAATCACTAAGGTGTAAAACTTACCTTAGTGATTTATGATTAATTGAGCTTACTTTCTATTTCTTCCCATTTTTCCATGTTTTCTTCGAGCAAACGTTCTGTTTCTATTCTTAGATTATTAATTTCATTACTCTTTTCAATATCATTAAATATTTCTGGCAATGTAAGTTGGTGCTCATAGTTTGTAATTTGTTCTTCATATGTAGAAATATTATTTTCAATTTCTTCTAATTGTCGCTCAAGTTTACGTTTTTCTTTTTTATGTTGTTTTTGATTTGTATAAAAATTATCATCTTTAGTTGTTTGAGTAGAGGAACTATCATTTTGTTCATAACTATTGATTGCATCACGTTGTTCTAGTTTTTCTAAATAATATTGATAATCTCCTTGGAAAAGCTCATTACCTTCATAAGTGATATGGAATACTTTATTAGCAAGTTCATTAATAAAATATCGATCATGTGATACAAAAAGTAGTGTGCCTTCATAGTTTTGTAGAGCTTGTTCTAACATTTCTTTAGAATCAATATCTAAATGGTTGGTAGGTTCATCAAGAATAAGAACGTTATTTTTTTCTAGCATTAACAATGCTAGTTGAAGACGTGCTTTTTCTCCACCTGATAAGTCATTAATTACTTTTTTGACTTCATCCTGGGTAAATAAGAATCTGCCTAAAATGGTTCTAATGTCTTTCTCTAGCATATGTGAGTATTGATTCCATACATAATCTAATATTGTCATATTGGATTTAAATTCTGCTTGTTTTTGGTCATAATAACCAATCTGAATATTAGATCCGAATAAGACATCTCCAGCTAATGCAGGAAGCTTTTGTGCGATTGTCTTAATCAAAGTAGATTTACCTATTCCGTTTGGACCGATTATAGCGATGCGATCATGACGTTTTACTTCTAAATTAATTGGTGAAGTTATGCTTTCAGAGTAACCAATTTCTAAATTATTAATTTTTAAAACATCTTCACCAGTAGCTCGGTTTATTTCGAAATTAATTTGTGCACTTTTTGCATCTAGTCTTGGCTTATCGATTCTTTCCATTCTTTCTAAGACTTTACGTCTACTTTTCGCCATACCACTTGTAGATGCGCGTGTTATATTTTTTTCAACAAATGTTTCTAATTTTTTAATTTCACTTTGTTGTCTTTCGTATTCAGCCATTACTTTTTCGTAATGTGCGTCACGTTCTTTTAAAAACTTACTATAGTTACCTACGTATTTTTTTACAGAACCTAAAGCAACATCGTAAACTTGGTTAACTATTTTATCTAAAAAGTATCTATCGTGACTGATTATAACGATAGCGCCCTTGAAATGTGTTAAGTAGTTCTCAAGCCATTCTGTTGTATCCATATCTAAATGGTTAGTAGGTTCATCTAGTAATAACAAGTCTGGTTCACTTAATAACATCTGAGCCATCGATAATCTAGTCTTTTGACCACCACTGAATGATTGAATTTGTCTATCAAAGTCAGACTCTATAAAATTCAAACCCGTTAAAACAGTTTTGATTTTACTTTCATATTGATAGCCATCCAATGATTCGTATTGATTTGATAGTGTTTCATATTGAGATAACTTTTCTTGATAAGTATCGCTATCATAGTCATCTGCATGTTTGCTTAACCAGTCTGTTAAAGATTTCATCTTTTCTTCAATTACTATTACATGTTCAAATGGTTTTTTCATTTCATTCATAACAGTATCATTTGAATCTAATGTCATTTGTTGTGTTAAATATCCCATAGAAACTTGTTTACCTTTAGACATGTTTCCTGAATCATAACTTTCGACGCCGGCAATAATTTTCATGAGCGTTGTTTTACCTGCACCATTTCTTCCAACTATTGCAATTCTTTCACCTGTTTTAACTTCAAAATCAGCATCTGAAAAAATAACATCGCCATCAAAAGATTTTTCTAAATTATTTATTTGTAAAAGTATCATGTTTACACCTCTCTATTAGTTATTATTCTACATGAAAATGAACGATAATTGTATGTAAATGACATACAATATTTATATAGTTATTTTATGTGAAGTTTGTTATAATAAACCCATTAGATGTGAACGCAATCACATTATTTTATAGTGGAAAAGGTGAGGATTTTGGCAAAGAATGATGTGAAGATCCCTAAAGCAACTTTAAAACGTTTGCCTCTTTATTATAGATTTGTTAGTACACTTCATAATTCAGGCGTAGATCGCGTATCTTCAAAAGAATTAAGTGAAGGTCTTAAAATTGATTCAGCTACAATTCGCCGAGATTTTTCATATTTTGGTGAATTAGGAAAAAAGGGTTACGGATACAATATTAGTTATTTATTAAAATTTTTTAGAACAACCCTTGAACAAGATGATATGACTAAAGTCGCAATCGTTGGTGTTGGTAATTTAGGTACTGCACTTGTGAATTATAATTTTACTGTTAATGATAGAATGCAAATTGTCGCAGCTTTCGATCAATCTGAAAGTATATCTGGAAGTATGGTAGGTAAATTGACAGTTGATAGTATGGATGATTTTGAAAAAGTAGTTGAAGAAGTAGGTATACAAGTTGTAATATTGACAGTACCACAACAAGCAGCACAAAGAGTTGCTGATCGTATAACATCTGCTGGAATTACTGGTATTTTGAATTTTACACCTCAAAGAATAAATGTACCTGAGAAAGTGCAGGTTCATCATATAGATTTAGGAATTGAATTGCAATCTTTAATCTTCTTTATGAAGAATCAATAGGAGGGTATCAAATGGAAGCTTTAACGTTTATTAATACAGTCGGTATTTCAGGACCAGTTAGTTTATTATTTATAGGGGTAGTAGCATTAATTATATTTGGGCCAAAGAAATTACCACAGTTTGGTAGAGCGATGGGATCAACTTTGAAAGAATTTAAAGATGCTACAGATGGCATGACAAACTTTGATGAAAAGAAAAGTAATCCTGAAGATAGCAAAGATAAAGAAGTTAAATAGAATTTTATTTAACAGATGTTCCCTTGAATGTGGCGGGTTTCCTGCCACATCTTTTTTTAGATTGGAGGTAAGATGGTGGATAAAGACAATTTAACATTTGTCGAACACTTAGAAGAATTACGTGGTCGTATTATGATTATTGCATATTTTCTAATAGGTGGGCTCATTATTGGATTTTTCATTGCTAAACCAGTGATTTACTATATTACGAATGATGATTTTACCCAAACATTAGAATTGAATGCGTTTAGGATAACAGATCCACTCACAATATACATAGCAATGATTATCATTATTGCATTTATTATTGTATCACCAGTTATATTATATGAAATATGGGCATTTATATCTCCGGGATTACATCCAAAAGAACAAAAAGTTACACTAAGTTATATTCCATTTAGTTTGTTCTTGTTTGTAGGAGGTTTGTTATTTTCATACTTTATCATATTCCCATATTTAATAGCATTTACGATGGGACTAGCAGATGACATGGGTATAAAGCAAACCATTGGTATTAAAGAATATTTTAGTGAATTATTCAAATTTACGATACCTTTTGGTTTCGTATTTCAATTGCCAATTTTATTATTATTCTTAACAAGATTAGGGATTGTAACACCGATGTTCTTAAAGAAAAACAGAAAATATGCATACTTCATATTACTTGTCGTAGCAGCATTAATAGCGCCACCTGATTTTATGACACATATGTTATTTACAATTCCGATGATACTTTTATATGAGATTAGTATCATAATTTCTAAAATAGGTTATAAAAAATATTTAAAAGCAGAACGAAAGTTAATGGAAGAAGAACTAGGGATGGATGAAGATGAAACGAAACAACCGTAAAAATTACGGTTGTTTTTTCTTTTTTTGAATTATCAAACTTTTGTAATGAAATGGTAACTTGAAAAAATGTGGAATATCATATATTATTATTCCTATCAAAGTAATAGGAATAAGGAGATGTAAACGTGATTTGGATGGTTATTAGTGGACTTATCGTCGGTATATTACTCGGCTTTGTTATGCAAAGAACACGTTTTTGTTTAACAGGTGGATTTAGAGATATGTATGTACAAAAAAATAATAAAATGTTTTATGCTTTATTAATAGCTATTTCTATTCAAAGTATTGGGTTATTTACTTTAGTAGGATTAGGCGTCTTTAAAATAGAAGCGGAAACATTTCCATTAGTAGGTACGATACTTGGATCATTTGTATTCGGTATTGGTATTATACTAGCTGGTGGTTGTGCAACTGGTACTTGGTACAGAGCAGGTGAAGGATTAATAGGAAGCTGGATTGCATTAGTATTGTACGGTGTGACGGCCGCAATTATGAAATCTGGTCCTTTAAATCCTTTACAAGAAAATATAAATTCATATAGTGTAATGAATTCAAATATGTCTGAAACGCTTAATATACCTGTTTGGTTATTAATTATAGTGTTAGTAATGGTAACAGCATATTTTGTTACAAAAACTTTGAAAAAACCAAAAGTTGCTATACCTCAATTAAAACCAAAATATACGGGAATACGTCATATGTTATTTGAAAAAAGATACCATCCTTTTGTTGCGGCAGTAGCAGTAGGAGTTATTGCTTTAATTGCTTGGCCAATGAGTGCTTCAACTGGTAGAGTTGGAGGACTTGGTATTACAACTCCTTCAGCCAATATCGTTCAGTATTTAGTGACTGGAGATGCTTCATTAATAAACTGGGGTGTATTTTTAGTATTAGGTATTTTTGTAGGTTCATATATTGCAGCTAAAGGCTCAAGAGAATTTAAATGGAGAATGCCAGATACTAAGACAATTAGAAATAGTGTGATTGGTGGCGCTTGTATGGGTGTAGGTGCATCATTAGCAGGCGGTTGTTCAATCGGTAATGGACTAGTATCTACAGCAGCTATGAGTTGGCAAGGTTGGGTTGCCTTACCTTCAATGATTTTTGGTGCTTGGTTTATGAGTTACTTCATTTTTGTTAAACCTAGAAAAGCTAGACAAGCTAAAACACAAGTGAGTACACAAAGTATTTAATAAAAGGAGCGTGTAATGATGGTACATGAATTAGGTACTGTTGGAATGGTATGTCCATTTCCATTAATAGAAGCACAAAATAAAATGGATGAAATACAAGTTGGAGAGCAACTAAAAATAGATTTCGATTGTACACAAGCAACAGAAGCACTTCCAAATTGGGCAGCGGATAATGGATATCCTGTTACTAATTATGAACAATTAGGCGATGCTTCATGGACTATTACAGTCGAAAAACAATAATATAAGTATTCAAACTGTCGACAAAACTTAACTTTGTTGGCAGTTTTTTTATTTGAAAGAAATGTGATTTGAGAACAATCATTTTGAAACGAAGGATAAATTAGCTTATAAAATATGATAAAATAAGTATATTATGCAGCCGGTTAAAATGAGAAGTAAGGAGAATGATAATGGTAAATTGGACACGTGAAGAACAATACAAAAAACTATCAGACATATCTGAAGTTGAATATAATAAACTGCTAGAACAAGTTAACCAATCAAAATGGCGTCAAATCTTTCACATACAACCAAAGTCAGGATTATTAAACGATCCTAATGGAGTTATTTATCATAATGGTACATACCATATATTTCATCAGTGGTTTCCATTAGGAGCTGTACATGGATTGAAGTATTGGTATCACTATACAAGTAAAGACTTAACGAGTTTTAAAGACGAAGGAGTTGCTTTATCACCAGATACAGAATTCGATAGTCATGGGGTTTATTCTGGAAGTGCATTTGATTATGAAGGCAAATTACATTTAATGTACACAGGTAACGTTAGAGATAATGAATGGAATAGAAAATCAACACAAATGATTGCAGTTCAACAAGAAGATGGATCATTTAAGAAATTTGATAAACCTGTGATTCATGATGTTCCAAAAGGCTATACTGAACACTTTAGAGACCCTAAAGTATGGAAAGAAAAAGATAAGTACTATGCTATTTTTGGAATACAAAGAGAAAATGAAACGGGTACTGCAGTTATTTATGAGTCTGTTAATATTAAAGATTGGACTTTAAAAGGTGAAATACATACTAAATTACAAAATTTCGGTTATATGTGGGAATGCCCAGACTTGTTCAAACTGGATGAGAAAGATGTATTTATCTTTTCTCCACAAGGTATTGAACCTCAAAATAATCAATTTGAAAACATATATCAATCTGGCTATCTAATTGGTGATTTTAATATCGATACTTTAGAATTTGAGCATCATAATTTTATTGAACTAGATCAAGGCTTTGATTTTTATGCACCACAAACATTTTTAGACAAGAATGGTAAAAGAATATTAATAGGTTGGATGGGACTTCCTGAAATTGATTATGCAACTGATGAAGAAGGTTGGGCGCACTGTTTAACAATTCCAAGAGAGTTAACAATCGAAAATAATAAACTAGTTCAAAGACCGATTAAAGCTCTAGAAAAATTAAGAACAAATAAAGAAACAGCAGAAGGTTATGCAAACAAACACTCTGTGAAATTACATCCATACGAAGGTAAACAATATGAGTTGATTATAGATATTATTGAAAATGAAGCGACAGAAATATATTTTGATGTAAGAGTTTCAAAAAAATGTTCTACTCAAATAATTTATAATACAAGAACAAAGCAGCTGACATTAGACCGTTTTGAAAGTGGTGTTGTGAGTGAAGCGGTTGATAAAGCAACGCGTACAACAACTTTAAATAAGGATTTAGAACAGTTAAGAATTTATAGCGATACTTCAAGTTTAGAAATTTTCGTAAATGATGGAGAATGCGTATTTACAACTAGAATTTTTCCAGATGAAAATGCAGTAAACTTTAGAACTTCAACAGAATCAGGGCAAGTCTATTTGAAATTTACAAAATATAACTTGCAACTAAATAATTAAAACATTAAAGGTCTCCCTATTCGAAATTCAATTTTTGGATAGGGAGAATTATTATGTACAACTTATCTTAACCTCTAATTATTAGAAATATGAATAAGTTATTACAAAATATTAATTCTGTGTAACATATGGGGTTAAAGCATAGAAAACAAGATATTTATGATTTATACTTATAATATTGAAAACGTATAGGAGGGGGATAACATTTATGAAGGTACTTAAAAATTCAATTATATCAACTTTATTATTATCTTCGATGGTTATAGGTGTAGCACACGGGAATGATACACTCGCTATTGAACCTTCACAATCAAATGTGAAAGACACTTCTCCTAATACAGCTGAAGAACAAACTAAACAAAAAACAGAGAAGAAAAAAGATTCAAGTACAGAAGAACCAAGTACAAGTGAAAAACCAAGTACGGAAGAGCCAAGTACAGAAGAACCGAGTACAGAAGAACCAAACAAAGAACCGAATACAAGTGAAAAACCAAGTACGGAAGAGCCAAGTACAGAAGAACCAAGTTCAGAAGAGCCAAATTCAGGTGAGGGAAAACCATCAACTGAAGAACCAAGCACAGAAGAACCTAATACAGGTGAAAAACCAAGTACAGAAGAACCGAGTACGGAAGAGCCAAATTCAGGTGGAGGAAAACCTTCAACAGAAGAACCGAGCACAGAAGAACCTAATACAGGTGAAAAGCCAAGTACAGAGGAACCGAGTACGGAAGAACCAAATGGTGGAAATAGCAATAATCAAACACCACCGCCTAATAATTCAGGTGAAGGAAAACCATCAACTGAAGAACCAAAATCAAATGACTCAAATAATAACAACTATAATAGCCAATATATAGATCAATATATACCTACTATGCCATCTTATCCTGATAATTATGAGCAACAATATTCTGAAGGAGAAGATCCAAAGTTCATTCCAGGTAACTCTGAAGAATATTATAGTAAATTGGATGAAGATGTTTTAGATTTGGTTACGAGTAAAGTTGGAAGTAGACCTGATTTAGCTCATCCTAAATTTAAAAAAACTTCTAATACAACAGCAACAACATCCACAAATGAAGATAATGATACAAAAACAGAATCCACTTCAACGACTACTGAAAGTTTTGATACAGCTTCAGAAAAAAAAGATGTTTCAAAGCCACTAATTATTGGTATTTCGTTAGCGATAGTAGTAATTTTAGGGTCTGTAATTGTATTCTTCTTGAGAAAAGTAACTAAATCTTAATAAATTAGATATGAAAAAATAAGGCTGAGACAAGTTAATTGTCTCAGCCTTTCATTTGTCAGAGCTCTTCGATTAACTACCGACTTAATCTACAACTTATCCAAACTTAGTAAAGTTGTCTTTAGAATTGGGACTGATCAATATTTTGAATTGTTTTATAAATGTGTTCTACAATTGATTTTACAGTGCCTTTTTCAAATGGTGATTGTAAACCAACTGATTCAATAATATCCACAAATGATTGAGATCCGCCGATTTGACATATTTTTAAATAGTCAGCCCATGCTTGTTCTTTATCATTTTCTTGTTTGATATAAAATTGCATTGCACAAATTGTGGCTAATGTATAATCGATATAATAAAAAGGTGAAGCAAATATATGTCCTTGTCTATGCCAAAAAGCACCATTTTCTAAGTGGTGTATGCCATCATAATCTATAGTTGGTAAGTATTTCTTCTCTGTGTCAGACCAAATTTTTCTTCGTTCTTCAACAGAAATTCCTGGATTTTCATACACTTTATGTTGAAACTCATCTATCGCTACGCCATACGGTAAAAATTTAATATTATCTTCTAAATGTGATAACTTAAATTTTTCTGTGTCTTCTTTGAAAAATAATTTCATCCATGGATAAGTTAAATATTCCATACTCATAGAGTGTATTTCACATGCTTCAGAAGTTGGAAAGTAATATTCAGGTACGGAATATTTCAGACTTTCAAAAACTTGAAAAGCGTGACCAGCCTCATGAGTCATAACTTCGATGTCACCTTGAGTACCATTAAAGTTGGCGAAGATAAATGGTGATTTGAAATCATTAATAATTGTGCAATAACCACCACTTTCTTTTCCTTTCTTAGCTTCTAAATCAAACAATTCTTTATCTATCATAAAATCTATGAATTTTGCTGTTTCATTAGAGCGTTCATAATACATTGTTCTAGCATTTTCTACAATTTCATCTGTTGTTATTTGTGGTTTAGGTGATCCCGATTTAAACGTGAAATTTTGGTCATATACTTTTAATTGGTTAACATCTATCCGTTTAGCATGTTGTGCTTTAATAGTTTCAGCTATAGGAACGATAAATTCTTTTACTTGATCTCTAAAAACTTTAACATCTTGATCACTATATCCAATCCTTTGCATGCGATCATAACCAAGTTGAACAAAATTGTCATATCCTAATTTTATAGCTATTTCATGTCTAACTTGAACAAGTTCATCATAAATTCGATCAAAATCTTCTAAATGAGCCTTGAAAAATTTTTCTTTCGTTATGTATGCCTCTCTACGTATATTTCTATCTTTATTTATTAAATATTTGCTAAACTGTGATAAATTTAATTGCTCTCCTTTATATTCAATTTCTGCTGAGGCAACTAATTTATCATATTTACTTACTAACTTATTTTCTTTTACGAGTAATTCATTGATTGAAGGGTGATAAGTGTTTAAAGCAACTTCAGCTAAAGAAAATAATTGTTGACCAAAATGTTTAATTAGCTCGTCTTTAAATTTAGAATTAAGCAATGATTCATAAAATAGGTTATCTAAATTTTGTATTTTAGGCATATTTTCATCAAAAAAGTCTCTTTCCTTACTATAAAAATCATCGTGACTGTCGATAGATGCTCTAATGTAAGCAATGTTGAAGTATGTATCTGTATGATTTCTTATTTTGTTTATTTTATTTATAGTTTCTATAGCTTCAGCAATTGTTTCAGCGTGATTTAATATTTTTAAAAGTGATTTCGTTTTTTGTTCTTTTTCTTCAATGTTTATTTGTTCATATTGATATTCTTTAAATGTAAGTGTCATAATTTTCCCTCCATATTAAAAGTATTATAACATTATCAATATAATAATTACTTGAAAATTGCGAAAACTGTAATGTGGGCATATAATATTATTTGAAAAGAGGTGTATTGATATGACTAAAAATAATGAACAATTATCTTTAGAAGTAGCAGCTTTAACTAGGGAAACTAAAGAACTTGGAATTCCTATTATGATTGTATTTGAGGGTGTTCCAGCTTCAGGGAAGACAAGACTATCTAACGAACTTTTATTAACACTTGATGCAAAATACACGCGTTTTATACCTACAAAGTCTCCTACAGAAGATGACCTTAGGTACCAATTTTTGCAGAAATATTGGAACAGTTTACCTGCTAGAGGAGATATTAACATTTATTTTAGAAGTTGGTATGCATATTTTATTGAATACCAAGAAAATAAAATCAAGAATTCCATTTATAATAAATATCATGTATTAAAAAGACAAATACAGAATTTTGAATCGATGATTAAAGATGATGGGTATGAAATAATTAAGTTTTATATTGAGATTAGTGATAAAAAAAGAAAAGCGCATTTAAAAGAAATGAAGGAAAATCCACTTACAAATTGGAAAGCACAAGAATATGAAAGTGCTATAGCTGATGATGTTTACCATAAAGAGATGCATAAAATTTTAAAAGATGCACCTAAAGATGAATGGAAAATTATTGATTATACAGAAAAAGATGAAGCTATTAAATCAATGAATCAACATATTATAACGCGTTTAAAAAGTGCCATTCAACTACATAAAGATACTAAGAAAGTAAGTGATGGCGATTTTAGTGATAATTTCAAATCTGAATTACTCAATCAATCTATTGAAAAGATAAACAATAAAACATACAAATCATTAATAGGTGAACTACAAAGCAGGTTAAAAGAGCTGCAATTTGCTTTGTATGAAAGAAAAATACCTTTAATATTGGTGTATGAAGGAATGGATGCTGCCGGTAAAGGTGGAAATATAAAAAGAGTAAGAGAAAAATTAGACCCAACTGGTTATGAGGTCAATGCAATTAGTGCGCCTACAGATGTTGAACTTACTCATCATTATTTATGGCGATTTGCAAAAGATATGCCAAGAAGTGGGCATGTTGAAATATTTGATAGAAGTTGGTATGGCAGAGTCTTAGTTGAAAGAGTCGAAGGATTTGCAACTAAAGATGAATGGTCACGTGCGTATCAAGAAATTAATCAATTTGAGAAAATGTGGACCGATGAAGGTGCAATTGTATTAAAATTCTTTTTAACTTTAGATAAGGATGAACAGCTAAAAAGATTTAAAGAAAGAGAAGAAACCCCTGAAAAACAATGGAAAATCACCGATGAAGATTGGCGTAATCGAGAGAAATGGGATTTATATATTGAAGCTAGTCACGATATGATAGAAAAAACAAATACTGATTACGCACCATGGCACATTGTACCAGCTGATAATAAAAAATCAGCAAGAATTGAAGTGTTAAAGTATATCATTAAAAAATGTGAAGAAGCTTTATGGGGCGTTAAACAATATTAAAAAATAAAAGCCAAGGATAAAATATCCGAGGCTTTTTATTTTTATGAATACATATTAATAAATGTTTGATAAATAAGGTTAGATACTTGTGATTGTTTTTCTATTTGGTCATTAAGTTGATCTTTAAAAACAATTTGACCTAAAACTACGATACCATTCATTCCCATATGGGCAACGATTGGTACGATGATTCTTTTAGTTAAAACATATAGCCCACTAAAAACAGTTCCCATTACTACATAGATTAAAGTATGTTCGGGGTCTGAATGTGCTAGAGAAAAGACAAACGAACTGACTAAAACTGCGATTATAAAACTTAACCATTTAGGTGCTTTAATCATATTATATATTTCACCAAAAATTAATTTTCGGAATATCAGTTCTTCAAGTATAGGACCAGCTAATACGATATAAATAATCAATATATGTGATTGTTGTGCAATCTTCATAAGATTTTGCGTGTTACCGCTCTCCATAGGTTGATTAAGAATATAAGTATTGATTAAAGCTGCGATTATTTGTCCGAACATTGCAAGAAATATTCCCGCTATGCACCAAAAAATAACATATACCCATGGTTCTTTTGTTTGTTTCTCAAGACGAGTTGGATTTTTAATATTTGAGTTCATAAACCATAATAGTAACACTGCAATGATAGCTGAAGCAGACATCCAAGTTAAACTAATCTCTAATCTTGTGATTTTAGATAGTCCTGAATCCGCGTATAAGCTATTTGGTATAATTGCTATCGTTTGTACAACGGCAAATAATAGTAATGTAGCAATGTTGACAGTTAGTCGATTAAATTGCATATTTCAATTCCTCCAAAAATAAACATGTACATATTGTACCTTATTTAGTACGAAAAGAGAAAAAATTAAGTTATATTGCTTGTAATTTTGACCAAATTTGATTATTATAAAAATGTAGTTAGCACTTAAGTATTAAGAGTGCTAATATTAATAGCGCCAAGGAGGATTTTATAAATGTTAAAACCATTGGGAGATAGAATTATTATCGAGAAAACAGAAACAGAACAAACTACAGCTAGCGGAATTGTATTAACAGATTCAGCTAAAGAACAGTCTAACGAAGGTAAAGTTGTAGCTGTTGGACCAGGTAAGCGTTTAGAAGATGGCACAAGACTTACTGTAGATGTTGCTGTAGGAGATCAAGTTGTTTATCAACAATATGCAGGAACAGAAGTTAAACGTGATAAAGAGACATATATTATCCTTTCAGAAGAGGATATTTTAGCAGTTATAGAATAATTAATTTAGATTTGTTGAAGATATATTATGGAGGTATTATAAATGGCTAAAGAATTAAAATTTTCAGAAGATGCACGTCGTTCAATGCTCGCTGGTGTAGATAAATTAGCTAATGCAGTTAAAGTTACATTAGGACCAAAAGGACGTAATGTCGTTTTAGATAAAAAATTCACTTCACCATTAATTACTAATGATGGTGTAACAATTGCAAAAGAAATTGAATTAGAAGATGCATACGAAAATATGGGAGCTAAGTTAGTAGCTGAAGTTGCTAACCAAACAAATGATGTTGCTGGTGACGGTACGACTACAGCGACAGTGTTAGCTCAAGCTATGATTCAAGAAGGTTTGAAAAACGTAACAAGTGGTGCTAATCCTGTTGGTATTCGTGAAGGTATCGATAAAGCTGTTAAAGTAGCATTAGAAGAGTTACACAGAATTTCACAACCAGTTGAGAAGAAAGAAGAAATTGCTCAAGTTGGTTCTATCTCAGCAGCTGATGAAGAAATAGGTAAATTTATTTCAGAAGCTATGGAGAAAGTCGGTAATGACGGTGTAATTACAATTGAAGAATCAAAAGGATTCAGTACTGAATTAGAAGTCGTAGAAGGTATGCAATTTGATAGAGGATATACTTCTCCATATATGGTTACAGATTCTGATAAAATGACAGCTGAATTAGAAAATCCTTACATTTTAATTACAGATAAAAAAATCTCATCATTCCAAGATATATTACCTATTTTAGAAAAAATATTACAAACAAACAGACCGATTTTAATCGTTGCTGATGATGTAGATGGTGACGCATTAACTAACTTAGTATTAAATAGATTACGTGGAACATTTACTGCTGTTGCTGTTAAAGCACCAGGATTTGGTGATCGTCGTAAAGCAATGTTAGATGATTTAGCTATTTTAACTGGTGGACAAGTAATTACTGATGATTTAGGTTTAGACTTAAAAGAAACATCATTAGATATGCTTGGAGAAGCAGGTAAAGTTCAAGTAACTAAAGATGATACAACAATAGTTGAAGGTCAAGGAGATTCTGTTAATATAGATGCTCGTGTTGGTCAAATTAAAGCACAAATCGAAGAAACTACTTCAGATTTCGACCGTACAAAATTACAAGAACGCTTAGCTAAATTGGCAGGCGGTGTTGCAGTTATAAAAGTAGGTGCAGCAACTGAAACTGAATTAAAAGAACGTAAATTAAGAATTGAAGATGCATTAAACTCTACACGTGCTGCAGTTGAAGAAGGTATTGTAGCAGGTGGTGGTACTGCACTTGTTTCAATATATAATAAAGTAGCAGAAGTAGATGCTAAAGGCGACGTTCAAACAGGTGTGAATATTGTATTGAAAGCTTTAGAAGCACCATTACGTCAAATCGTTGAAAATGCTGGATTAGAAGGTTCAATTATAGTTGAAAAACTTAAAAATGCAGATGAAGGTATTGGTTTCAATGCAGCGACAGACGAATGGGTAAACATGTTAGATGCAGGTATTGTAGATCCAACAAAAGTTACACGCTCAGCATTACAAAATGCAGCATCAGTAGCAGCAATGTTCTTAACTACTGAAGCGGTAGTAGCAGATATACCAGAAGACGAACCAGCTGCACCAGATATGGGCGGCATGGGCGGTATGCCAGGCATGATGTAAAATAGCCCTCAAACGTTGATTTGAAGGCATTTAGCAAATGTTAATGACATAATTTTTATTGACGTTTTCCATTAGGTTACTAAACCTTTGGGAAGCGTCTTTTTTGTATTGTCTCAAGAATGTGATAGGTTATTGAAGTGTTTTTTCTTTAGTAGCGTTATAATCTCATTAAGAAACAAAAAAGGCTATACGTCTAATAAGGAGTTGTCCAATTATGACAGAGGTTGTAGCAAAATTAGAAAATGCTACTAAGTACTATGATAAAGTAGCAGTTTTAAATAATATAAATATAGAACTCAATTCTGGTACGATATTAGGATTAATTGGTCCTAGTGGATCAGGGAAAACAACTACCATTAAATGTTTGATGGGTATGGAAAGTTTAGAATCAGGTCATGCTACAGTATTTAACAAAGATATACCAAATAGAAAAGTGCTTAACCGTATAGGTTATATGGGCCAAAGTGATGCATTATATGAAAATTTATCTGCTCGAGAAAATTTAGTATTCTTTGGTAATCTAATGGGGTTAAAAGGAAAAAAATTAGAACAAGAAATGGTAACAAATATGAAGTTAGTAAACTTGGAGCAAGAAATGGATAAAATTGTTTCTACTTTTTCTGGAGGTATGAAAAGAAGGCTTTCTTTAGCTATTACACTTATTTCAAACCCAGACCTTATAATTTTAGATGAACCAACTGTAGGTATTGATCCTAGTTTAAGAAGGGATATTTGGAAGCAGTTGAACAGTTTAACTAATAAAGGTAAATCAGTGATTGTGACAACGCATGTTATGAGTGAAGCGGAAAGATGTGATTATATTGGTTTAATAATTGAGGGTAAACTTTTTGAAATAGGTACACCACAAGCATTGAAAGATAAATTTAATGTTAACACTATTGAAGAGGTGTTTTTACAAGCTGAAGAAGGTGATCATTATGAGGTTTAAAGCTATTTTTATAAGAGTTGTCAAAGAGCTCATTAGAGATAAAAGAACACTTGCTTTAATGCTTTTGGCACCAATATTAGTATTAACACTTATGTATTTCATATTTAATACAAATTCAGAAACTAATTTAACAATAGGTATAAATGAGAATGTTCCGAGTACAATTACAAAGGAAATACCAAAAGATAAAGTAGATATTAAAAGTTATGAGAATACACATTCGATTAGAAAAACGATAGAAAAATCAGAATTAGATGCATATATAGAAAAAAGAGGTTCGGATTTGTATGTCACATATACAAATGAAGATCCAAGTAAGTCTAGTGCGACTAAGCAAATAATAAGTAGCGTATTACAAAAAAATAAAATGCAAGATGTGGTTAATGTTATTGAGAAACTGCCTAATAATCTGAAACAAAGTAACTCAAAAGCTTCTGAAGAATTGAAATTAGACAATCATTATTTATATGGAGATTCAGATAGTACTTATTTCGATAAAATGTTTCCTATACTAATTGGATTCTTTGTATTCTTCTTTGTATTTTTAATATCTGGTATTGCTTTATTAAGAGAGAGAACAAATGGTACTTTAGAACGTTTGCTTGCAACATCAGTTAAAAGAAGTGAAATAGTATTTGGATACTTAGCAGGATATGGCTTATTTGCTATTTTTCAAACAATCATTATCGTTTTTTATGCAATTTACTTATTGAAAATAGATTTAGCTGGGAGTATTTGGTTGGTAATATTAATTAATATTTTAACTGCTCTTTCAGCTTTAGCAATGGGAATATTTGTTTCTACATTTGCAAATTCTGAATTCCAAATGATTCAATTTATTCCTATAGTAGTGATACCACAAGTATTCTTCTCTGGTATTATTCCGTTAGAAAATGTTGCAAGTTGGATTAGCGTAATTGGTTATTTATTCCCATTAAGATATGCCGGTGATGCTTTGACGAATATAATGATTAAAGGACAAGGATTTGAATACATTTGGTTTGATATGTGTATATTACTTGTATTTATAATAGGATTTACAATTTTGAATATAGTGGGATTGAAGAGATATAGAAAAGTATAAACATAATTAAAAATACGGTCATATTTTAGTTGGAGAGTGAATAAAAGGCTTGAATTTATCAAGACGAGGCAAACATGATAAATAGAGCGGCTGAATATTGCAAGACGAGGTCAACATGATAAATAGAGCGGTTGAATTTATCAAGACGGGGCAAACATGATAAATAGAACGCCTGAATATTGCAAGACTTGGCCAACATGATAAATAGAACGCCTGAATATTGCAAGACTTGGCCAACATGATAAATAGAGCGTTTGAATATTGCAAGACAGAGCAAACATGATAAATAGAGCGGTTGAATTTATCAAGACGAGGCAAACATGATAAATAGAGTGCCTGAATTTATCAAGACAGAGCAAACATGATAAAATAGACATAATTTGTAATAAAGGGGAATAGCTATGATTAGAGCTGCTCAGAAGAAAGATGCTAAACAGTTAAGTGAGTTAATGTATATTATATGGAATGATATGGAACTGCCTTTAGTTGTTAATAATGACAAAGATACAGTGTTGAAAGTCATTGAACAAAGTATAGTTGAAGGAAATTACAGAAATAACTATAAACATATCCATGTATTCGAAGTTGATGATGAATTAGCTGGTTTTATAAATTGTTATGCTGGCGATGATGAAGCACAACTTGAAAACAATTGGTTAGAGATTGATTTTAACGAATCATTTAATTTAGAAAGTACACCTTTACCTGAACACGAAACAGACAATGGAGATTTTTATATAGAATCTGTTGCAGTATTTACGAAATATAGAGGAAAAGGGATTGCATCTAAACTAATAGAATTCACTTTTGAAAATGCTAAAAAATTAGGATTTAAACAAGTTTCATTAAATTGTGATTTTGATAATAAAGGTGCATTGAAATTGTATAATAAACTCGGCTTTGAACCTTTAACTGATAGAGTTCTAAGTGGACATGATTATAAATATATGGTGAAGAAAGTTTAATAGAGAAAAACTAACACTTGATTAGCGCTAATCAAGTGTTAGTTTTTTTCTATTTCTAGTAGTAATTCTTTTCTTTCTATACCACTAGAATATCCTCCTAATGAACCATCTGCTGCGATCACTCTATGACAAGGGACTATAATCGTAATGAAATTTTTGCCATTTGCATTTGCAACTGCACGAAAGGCAGTCGGTTTACCTATATTTTCTGCAAGTTGTTTATAAGAAATGGTTTCTCCATAAGGTATTTCACATAATGCAGTCCAAACTTTTTGTTGAAAAGGTGTGCCAAAATTAAACTTAATCGGCGTTGAAAATGAATCTAATTTACCATCGAAGTAGCTATTTAATTCTTGTTCAAGATTATCTAATACTTTATTACTTTGTAAAAGTACATCAGTCTTAAGTTGTTGTTTTACAAGTTGTAATTCTTCTTCAAGAGAAGGCTTATTAATAAAATGCAACATTAATAAATGCGTTTCATCAGCAATTGCTAACATTTCACCGGCTTTAGTATGAATAAACTTTTGATATAAAGTCATAATTATCACTCCTATTGAAATTTTAACATATTTAAACTGTATGTACTTATTTATCTTAAGTGGCTAATTACTAAGAAATATTGCTTATAATAAAGTATTCCCTTACAATAATGTTAATAAAGTTGAAAGGATGGTGTTTTATGATGGTATTAAATAACTTGTTTCAAGATAACTTAAGAATGGGTGGCCATGATTCCTAATATATAAATTATAAGGGGAATTAAATGAATTTATACCAACTAGGCATCAAAAAAGAACAGCTAGATTTTTTCGAAGAATACTTTACAAGTGACTTTCAACTTGGAAGAATATCATTTGTTGCTCAAAATCATTTTAGAATTTTAACAACAAAAGGTGAATGTAAAGCAGAAATTACACAAAAATTAGTTCAAAATAATTCTATTCCTGCAATAGGAGATTGGGTAATAGTTAACGAATTAGCTGATTTTCAATTAATTATTGATATATTACCGAGAATTAGTGAATTAAAACGTCAATCAAAAAAACATGAATCACTAAATCAATATATTGCGACAAATTTAGATGAAGTATTTGTCGTAATGGGTTTGGACAACGATTTCAATTTAAATCGGTTAGAAAGATATATTATTCAAATAAATGAGAGTAAAGCTAACCCAGTCATTATATTGAATAAAATGGATACAATAGAAAATTATAAAGATAAGGTAAAGCTTGTAGAAGATAGAGTGAAAGATATACCAATTATCGTAACAAGTGTAACTAAAGGTATCAATTTAGAACGAATAAAAAATAGATTTCATGAAGGTATGACAGCTACTTTAGTCGGTTCTTCTGGAGTGGGTAAGTCCAGTATTGCTAATTACTTGATAGGGAATGATACATTAAAAGTAAATTCAACGAGAGATGTAGACAGTAAAGGTCGTCATACAACTACTCATAGAGGATTATATTTCATTGAACCTAATGGGATTATAATAGATACGCCGGGTATGAGAAGTCTTTCGATATCAGCTGATAAAGAAGTTATTGAGAATAGTTTTGAAGATATTATGGATTTAGCAAAATATTGTAAATTCAAAGATTGTTCTCATGATAATGAACCAGGATGTAGAGTTCAAGAAGCTATAAAAAGTGGTGAATTAGATCGAAGTAGATACGACAATTATTTAAAGCTGCTCAGAGAAGAAGCGTTTAATGAATCTAAGGTATCAAAGAAAGCAGCTTCAGAGAAAAAACAAGAATGGAAAAGTATTACAAAATCTAATCGCAAACGAAATAAAGTGAAATATTAAAATAACAGGCTGAGACATTTAATTGTCCAGCCTGTTATTTCTTTTTATTGCTCTTTTTACGATCACTACTTCTACTAATGAAGGCAGCAACTAAAAATAAAATGGAAGCTAATGTAAATTGAACACCAGATTGTCCGCTAATTTCAAAACCTAATCCAATAATTAATGAGACAATCGCTAATCCTAATAGAGCTTTTGTAATTGTAGACATAAAATTGACTCCTTTTCTTAATTTATATTATATCAATTTTTATATTGTAATCCAAAAGGATAAGTACTTTTAAAAATAAATTATGAAATTTAGTAAACATGCTTTTAATTTTTATAATTCTCGTCTAGTATAGAGGTATCATAACAATGAAAGAGGATGACTTTCTATGAACCCACTAGCTTTAGAATTGAACGAACAATTGAAAAAGGAATATCCAGTATTATTAGATATGCTTTCTGATTTAGGTAAATCAATTTATTATCCAAAAGGTATATTATCACAATCTGGTGAAGCAAAAGGTACTAAATATAATGCTACGATTGGTATGGCTACAACTGACGAAGGTATCATGTACGCAGATGCTTTATATAATCAGTTTGGTGATCAAGATCCAAGTGATATTTTCCCTTATTCTCCACCACAGGGTGATGAGAGATTACGTACACTTTGGGAAAAGAAAATTTTAAAAGATAATCCTGATTTAAGTTCTAATGACATTTCTAAGCCAATAGTCACTAATGCATTAACACATGGTTTATCATTAGCTGGTGATTTATTTGTAAATGCTCAAGATACAATTTTGTTACCAGAACATAACTGGGGTAACTATAAACTAGCATTTGGTGTAAGACATAGTGCTAATATTGAAACTTATCAAGCTTTTGAGGAAGATGGTAGCTTTACATTAGAATATTTTAAAAATGCTCTTGAAAATTATAATAAAGAAAAAGTAGTATTAGTATTAAATTTCCCTAATAATCCAACAGGTTATACGCCAGTGGTTAAAGAAGTTGAGGAAATGGTAGCATCAATTAAAAAATTAGCAGATAAAGGCACACAAGTTATTACATTAGTTGATGATGCTTATTATGGCTTATTCTTTGAGGATGTATATAAACAATCTGTTTTTACAGCTTTAACACAGTTAGACCATGAAAATGTAATGCCAGTCAAAATAGATGGTGCAACAAAAGAGTATTTCGCTTGGGGATTCCGAGTAGGGTTCCTAACTTTTGGAAGCAAGAACGAGAAAGTTAAAGATGTATTAGTAGCAAAATTAAAAGGATTAATTAGAAGTAATTTATCTAGTTGTTCTTTACCTAGCCAAACAGCAATTATTCATGCAATGGAAGATCCATCATTCCAATCACAAATTGATCAAAACATTAATATTTTGAAAGAAAGATATGAAGTAACTAAAGAAGTTGCATATCGTGATGCATATAAAGAATTGTGGACACCGTATGCATTTAATTCAGGCTACTTTATGGCTGTTAAAGTAAAAGATATAGACCCAGAAGAATTAAGATTACATCTCATTAATAATTATAGCATTGGTATTATTGCTTTAAACAAAACAGACATTAGAATTGCATTTAGTTGTATCGAAAAATCAGATATTGAACATGTATTTGAATCAATCGCTAACGCAATTCATGACTTGAAATAATAAATTCAAAGTAGTCCGGATACAAAAGTTCTGGAAAATTAATAAGAGCAAAAATTCAATGTTAACATTGAATTTTTGCTCTTATTTTTTCTGACTTGTGAGAATAAAGGTATTCTGTGACTAAGTGGTATCAGTAAAAGCGCTTATAAAGCTAGCGAAAAAGTAGATTATTTATATAATTTATTTACATTAAGTATTATATATCCTACAATTGCACAAGTTAATCATAATCAGTTTGGTGCTATTATCCCAAACATGATTCAATATATAGATAATTTGATTGGCGTGTTCTATATCCATACAGAAGTATTTTCTCAATATGATATGGAAATATATTTAGGCTGTTCAATTATATTATTTGTTATAACTTATATCTTAGCTATTAATAAAGCACGTAAAAATACTATTACAATTTAAAGAAGAGGTGAGTAGTTGTGAAATTAACTCAAATACAGAAACATTACGGAAAACAACATGTCCTAAAAAATATAGATTTTGAATTTGGTGAAAGCCAAATTGTAGGTTTAATCGGAAAAAATGGTGTTGGTAAAACAACATTAATGAAAATTATGAATGAAAATATTGTTAAATATGATGGTACTTTTAGTAAAGATAATAATACTAAAGTCGGCTATTTAATAGAAAATCCTAAATTATATTTGAACAAAACTGGCTATTATAATTTAAACTTTTTTAGAAATGTTTTGGGTACACAAGTTGATGATCAATATATCAATCAATTAATAGAATCATTTGGTATAAAACCATATATCAATAAAAAAGTTAAAAAGTATTCTATGGGAATGAAGCAGAAGCTATCGATAGCAGTTGCTTTAATGAACAAACCACAATACTTAATTTTAGATGAGCCTACAAATGGAATGGATCCAGATGGTTCTATCGATGTATTGAAGACGTTAGAAAGAGTTAGTAAAGAATTGAATATTAAAATTTTAATTTCTAGTCATAAATTAGAAGATATAGAGCTAATATGTGACAGAACAGTGTTTATGAAAGATGGCGCGATTGTTGAAGATTATAATATGAAAGATCAATCAACGGATGTAACGAAGTTTACTTTTGTACAAGAAGTTTATAATGAAGCACTTAACATACTTACTATGAAGTACAAAGTAGTAGCAAGCAATAAGCAAGAATCAGTAATCTCTGTTGAAGCATTACAAGATTATCAAGACGTATTAAAAGAGCTTGGCAATAAAAATATTTATCCGAAATTTATCGAAAATAATAAAACAACGTTGAGAGATCAATACTTTAATATTAATAAAGGAGTTGAAGCATAATGAATATTGGACAACATGTAAAATATGACTTAACAAGAATTTTCAAGAGTCCTTTAGGATATTTAGGATTTTTACTATCAATTATACCTGCAGTAGGTGTTATTATTTCAGTAAAAACTTTAGATGCACCTTTCAATGCACAAGTTGTTTTATCAATGTTCATTATGTTTGGTGGACTTGTTGCACTTATGTTTGCCATTAGAACGATTGTACGTGATATGCAATTCGGTACAATACAGTTATTTTTAAATTCGAAAACTAATCGAATTAAGTATTTATATGCTAAATTACTATCTGTAGTTGGTGTAGTCATTATATTTGCTGTTTTTGGTACATTATTTACATTGTTATCATCGACAATGATAGATGCAGGGAATTTAAGTTTCACTGATTTTCTAAAAATGTTAGGCGTATTAATGTTAATCATTGTTTTCTATGTCACATTATTAAATATATTAAATTTATTAACAGGTAAATCTGCCATTGTTTATACGGCTGCAATACTTTGTATGATTTTATTACCTAATATATTTGAGGCATTCATATTTATACCAAAAATTGGCGAAGATTTAGCAAACATGATGAAATATAATCCTTTAGACTTTTTACCTAAAATATTAAATCAAGGTATGATATCAATGAAGGTATATCAAATTTGGATTTCAATTGCATGTATAGTTATTTTCACAGCAATTAATCACTACATTATAAGAAATAAGAATATATAATGGTTTATCCCTCATTTCTATGTTAAATTTAACTTATTAGATATATGAATGAGGGATATTTTTGGGTAAAAAATTTATAAAACATTATATCATAATAGGTGTATTGTGTATTATCGGGAGTTTCTTTTTCGAAGGAACACCTAAATCATTAATGATTGGTGCAGGTCTAGGATTTTTCCTTACAGCAATTTTAGCTATTTTTGAAAAAGAAGATAAAGTAGATGAGCATCCAGACAAAACTAAAAGTGAAGAAGATAAAAAGTAACTGCTACTTCGTGTAGTAGTTACTTTTTATGAAATTGGGGTGAACATATGTTACGAAGTTTATTATTTAAAAAGTTAGAACAAAAAGAGCAAAGTATGATAAAACATTATAAACATTTGCATCAGTACCCAGAACCATCTTTTAACGAAGTCATAACATCACAATATATTGAGTCATTCTATAAAGATAAAGATGTTAAAATACATAATCGTATTGGTGGAAATTATGGATTAATAGTAGAAATAGAAGGTAGTAAACCAGGTAGGACCATCGCTTTAAGAGCAGACTTTGATGCTTTGAATATTACTGAAGATACCGGTCTACCATTTTCATCTAAACATGAAGGTTGGATGCATGCATGTGGTCATGATGCACATACTGCTTATTTAATGGTGCTTGCAGAAAGTTTAATTGAGTTGAAGGATCATTTACCAGGTAAAATAGTTATTGTACATCAACATGCTGAGGAATTAGCACCCGGTGGAGCAATTGATATGATAAACTCGGGATATTTAAATGATGTTGATGAGATATATGGTATACACTTATTCCCAGATTACACACCAGATGTTATTTCATATAGAAAAGGGCCAACAATGGGAGGACGATCATTATTTCATTTAAAAGTTAAAGGTAAAGGTGGGCATGGTTCCAGTCCTCATTTAGCAAATGATGCTATTATGGCAGCGAGTACTTTTGTTACTAATGTTCAAACGGTAGTTTCAAGAAGATTAAATCCTTTTGATATGGGTGTAGTAACTATAAGTTCATTTAATGGCTTAGGTTCATTAAATGTAATACAAGAAAGTGTGGAACTAGCAGGTGATGTACGGTATATGGAAAGCCGTATTGGCCATCAAATACATGACGAAATAGTACAATTAATTGAGGGATTAGAAGAAACATTTGGTGTATCTTGCGAATTTAAATATGAATTAGATTGTATACCTTTAATCAATCATTATAAACAAACTGATTATTTAGTTGATATTTTAGCAACAAGCCAAGGTGATTATTTTGAATCGTTAAAAGAGCATGAGCAACTTACGAGTTCAGAAGACTTCGCGAGTTATTTAGAAAAAATCCCTGGCACATTTTTCTTTATAGGTTGCAAACCATATGATATTGATGAAGCATTTTATAATCATAGTCCTAAATTTATCGTTAACGAAGATGCTTTATTAACTGCAAGTAAAGCATTAGGAGAAGTTGTTTTAAACAGATTATATATTGAATGAATTTTACTTTAAACACACACTAACAATTTGTTAGTGTGTGTTTTTACTTTAAAAAACTAATCGTAACCGTTTACAAATATGTAGAAAACGTTTACAATAACTTGTATACAAGTATACGGATGATTTTGGAGGGATTTTATGAAGCATCATTATCACTATCCTAGCGATTGGTTAAAACATCGTTCTACTGGAGAACAAGTGGCGAGTGAACTTAGATTAGCTATTATAAGTAAAGAAATTGCAGAAGGTGACAAGCTAAGCGAAAACAAAATTGCTCAACAGTTTGAAGTCAGCCGTTCACCCGTGAGAGATGCACTTAAACTACTTCAACAAGATGGGCTAATTTCTCTTGAAAGAATGGGAGCCGTTGTTATTGGTTTGTCTAACACTAATCAAAAAGAAATTTATGATATTAGGTTAATGTTAGAATCGTTCGTTTTTGAAAGACTACAGTTAGAAAATAATACAGAAGTCATCAAACAATTAAATAAAATCTTGAAAATGATGTCAGTTGCAGTTGAATTTGAAGATGCAGACGAATTTACAAGACTGGATCTACAGTTCCACGAATCTATGATTACAGCAATTAATCATCAATATATTGAAATGATATGGCATAACTTAACCCCCGTTATGGAATGTTTAATTTTAGTTTCGATGAGGCAAAGAATGGAAAATGATTTAGATGACTTTAAGCGAGTTATTCATAATCATAAAGTATATATAGAAGCTATTGAAACTAAGGACAGAAATAAGATGAAAGAAGCATTTCACTTAAACTTTGATGATGTAGATGAACAAATAGATGTTCTATGGAATTCGCAAATAAATATAGATAGAAAGTAGGATTATAAAATGAAATACATGATTGGTATTGATATCGGTACGACGAGCACGAAAGCTGTTATATATGATGAAGAAGGCAATTTTTTAAATAAACATAGTATTGAATACCCTATGTCAACAAAAGAAATTGGTGTTGCTGAGGAAAATCCTGAAGAAATATTCGATGCTGTCATATTCACAGTTAAAAAGGTGATTAGAGATACTGGAGCAGAACCAAAAAATATTAAATTGTTAAGTTTTAGTAGTGCTATGCATAGTTTAATAGCTATGGATAAAGACAACAAACCTTTAACTGAATGTATAACTTGGGCTGATAATAGAGCAAGTAAATATGCAAATATGATAAATGAAAAACATGATGGACTTGAAATATATAAAAGAACGGGAACACCAATTCATCCAATGTCTCCTTTGTCTAAAATATTTTGGTTAAAGCATGAACACGCTGATATTTATGACAAAACTGCAAAATGGATTGATATAAAAACTTATATATTTTATCAGTTATTCGAAGAGTACGTAATGGATCATTCAATAGGTTCTGCAACGGGTATGATGAACCTTAAGTCATTAGCTTGGGATAAAGAAGTAATGTCTTTACTTGGAATTAGTGAAAGTCAATTGCCAAATTTAGTTTCCACTACACATATTATGAAGAACGTTAATAAAAAATATGCAGATTTAATGGGCATTGATGAAAATACACCTATTGTAATCGGCGCATCTGACGGCGTACTTTCTAATTTAGGCGTGAATAGTTACCGCGAAGGAGAAGTTGCTGTAACAATTGGTACAAGTGGAGCTATAAGAACAATTATAGATAAACCTAAGACAGACGAAAAGGGAAGAATATTTTGCTACGTATTAACTGAAGATCACTATTGTATTGGTGGACCAGTTAATAATGGTGGTGTTGTACTTAGATGGTTAAGGGATGAATTATTAGCTAGTGAGGTAGAAACAGCTAAGCGATTAGGTGTTGATTCATATGATGTCTTAACTAAAATTGCGAGCAGAGTAAAACCTGGCGCAAACGGATTAATTTTCCACCCTTATTTAGCTGGAGAGCGTGCACCGTTATGGAATGCTAATGCAAGAGGTAGTTATTTCGGTCTGACATTATCACACAAAAAAGAGCATATGATTAGAGCAGCATTAGAAGGCGTACTTCTAAACTTATATACTGTATATCTTGCATTAATCGAAGTTATGGAGAAATCACCAGAACAAATTAATGCGACAGGTGGATTTGCTAAAAGTGAAGTTTGGAGACAAATGATGGCAGATATCTTTGATACTTCAGTTGAAGTTCCTGAAAGTTATGAAAGTTCTTGCCTAGGCGCTTGCGTTTTAGGATTAAAAGCACTAGGAGAAATTGAAGATTTTGAAGTATTGGACAAAATGGTAGGTAAGACGTATCAGCACGAACCAGAACAAGAAAATGTTGATATTTATCAATCACTTATACCAATTTATATAAATTTAAGCCGTAAATTAACTGAAGAGTACGATTTGATTTCAGAATTTCAAGCAACACATTCATAAGGAGATGTTAATATGTTTTCAGATATTGCACCATTATTAATAGTAGCAGTAGCAATTATATTATTATTAGGTTTAATTATGTGGTTAAAACTTAACACTTTTGTATCGTTAATTATAACTGCAATGGTAACAGGCATAATGTTAGGAATGCCATTAAGTAAAATTATTGGAACAATTGAAACAGGTATGGGATCTACACTTGGTCACATTGCATTAATATTTGGTTTAGGTGCGATGTTAGGTAAGTTATTAGCAGATGGAGGTGGTGCAACAAGAATTGCACACACACTAATTAATAAATTTGGTCAAAAACGAATTCAATGGGCAGTTGTTACTGCATCATTTATTATCGGTATAGCACTATTCTTTGAAGTAGGATTAGTATTATTAATTCCTATAGTATTTACAATAGCTAAAGAATCAAAAGTTTCTACATTATACTTAGGAATTCCAATGACAGCAGCATTATCAGTAACTCACGGATTTTTACCACCACATCCAGGTCCAGTTATGATTGCTAAGGAATTTGGAGCGGAAATTGGTCAAGTTTTAATATTTGGTATCATTGTAGCAATACCCGTTACAATAATTGCTGGACCCATTTTCACTAAATTTGCTAGAAAGATTATACCAGAAGCATTTACAAAATCGGGTGACTTAGCATCTCTAGGTAAACAAAAATCTTTCAAAATTGAAGAAACACCAGGGTTTGCAATTTCAGCATTAACGGCTTTATTACCAGTATTTATAATGCTTGTTTCAACAGTTGTAGATTT
Source organism: Mammaliicoccus sp. H-M34 (assembly GCF_022386495.1). Classification (NCBI taxonomy): domain Bacteria; kingdom Bacillati; phylum Bacillota; class Bacilli; order Caryophanales; family Staphylococcaceae; genus Mammaliicoccus; species Mammaliicoccus sp. H-M34. The sequence continues at coordinate 96,901 of NZ_JAJNIK010000006.1, read as the reverse complement.
AGTAACAGGTTCACCAGAGAATCCAGAAGGCATATTAGGTTTTATTAGTTTTATAGGTGAAGCGGGTACAGCAATGTTAATTTCAGTATTGTTTGCTATTTATTCAATGGGAATTAACAGAGGATATAAAGTTAATCAAGTTATGGATACATTAACTAATGCCATATATCCAATTGGTATGATGCTACTAATCATTGGTGGTGGCGGTGCATTCAAACAAATATTAATCGACGGTGGAGTAGGTAAAACTGTCGAAGAACTATTTACAGGTTCAGCAATGTCACCAATATTACTAGCTTGGATTGTAGCAGCTGTATTAAGAATATCGCTAGGTTCAGCGACAGTAGCAGCAATTTCAACAGTAGGTATTGTAATGCCATTATTAGAATCATCAGATGTTAACCTTGCTTTAGTAGTATTAGCAACAGGTGCTGGTAGTGTAATAGCATCACATGTAAATGATGCAGGTTTCTGGATGTTTAAAGAGTATTTCGGATTAACAATGAAAGAAACATTCTTATCTTGGACATTATTAGAAACAGTTATATCAGTATCAGGTATCATATTCATACTATTTATTAGTTTATTTGTTTAATAGAAAAAATTGTGACATAAGTGTCATAGAAATTTTATAAAAATCATTTTGGTAACTCTTAGAGTTATCATTAGAGTGTCGGCAAAGTCTTAGACTTTGCTGGCATTTTTTTGTGCATGCTTTCCTCTTTTGTGAATACAGACATCCATACTTACACTTCAACTGACTTGTGTTAACATAGGCATCCTTACTTACACTTCACTCGACTTATGTGAATATAGACACTTAAGATTAATTGCCTTTAACATAAATGTCCTAGTATTTTAATGAGAATCATTTAGCTAACACCATTTTCCTATATAAAAATGGATATTGAGAACGATTTTGTAAAGTGCTGACGCCTGAGGGAATAGTATGCGTGAGAGACTACAGGCTCGAGCCATACCCCTAGGCAAGCATGCACGAACAAAATCGTAAGATTGTATAAAAATAGTTATAGGTAACGATTTTGAAAAGTGCTGACGCCTGAGAGAATAGTATGAGCGAGAGACTAGTGACTCGAGCCATACCCCTAGGCAAGCATGCACGAACAAAATCGTAAGATTTTATAAAAATGGTTATTAGTAGAGATTTTGAAAAGTGCTGACGCCTGAGAGAATAGTATGAGCGAGAGACTAGTGACTCGAACTATACCCCTAAGCAAGCATGCACGAACAAAATCGTAAGATTGTTATAAAAATAGTTATAGGTAATGATTTTGTAAAAAATAAACATATAATTGTGAATTTAAGAAGTCAATATTAACAATGGTTTTAACAGTTAGGCATGCCTAACTGTTAAAAAATCTTTCAATAAATACACTTAAGAAATGAAATATTTGAGTTAAGAATGAATGCACAAAAAGTCATACTGTACTGATATACTTTAGTCATAGATAACACAACACGAAGCACAATACATTCAATTCCTCAAAACTTATTTCGTATATGTTTTTCATAATTGCAAATGACTTTGTGTAGAACGTGTTTAGATAGTTATCTGTAATTGTAACGTTGAAATGGATCATAAAATGATTCAAGTTATTTATACGAGGTTTCCCGGCTTTGTATAAATACATGTTTCCTTAATTAATAACCCTTCCCCGAAAAGCGCTCGTTAATTCCCGGACGAGCGCTTTTCACTTGCAGATTTTTATATGTGAACTTAAATAACATAGATTTTTAGATTAAAGAAAATTAGTGTAAAATGAATTTATCGAGCCATGGGGATGGTGAGAAATCCTACTATGAGTAATAGGGGACTTATACATAATTAAGAGGCTGAGACAATATTTGTCTCAGCCTCTTATCATTTATGAAATTGAACTTACGATTGATTCGTATACGTCATCCCAAAATTGTGTATTATTTTGATAAGTTTCATGAATTTTATGATGAACATCTTTTTCTTTTTCAGCGTATGTTGGATCATCTTTGCTTGGTAAGTCTTTACGTAATTCTTCTACTTGTTTTTGTACACTTATAGCTCTTGGTCCCCATACATGTTCTTGCTTATGATGTTCATTTAAAAATACGAAAATAGGTATTGATCTTGCTGTACCGTTTGTTAAATATTGATCAATTAGGTTAGTATCTTCATCACGGTGAAATGCTTTTACTTCAATATTCGTATAATCAGCAATGTTCAATAATACTGGTATGTTCATCATGGCATCTCCACACCAATCTTCAGTAATGACAAGTACTTTATAATTTTTATCTTTAATTTTATCTAAACGTTCATCATTTTTAGGTAATTTAAAAGATTGGTAAATATCGAGCAATTGTTCTTTATTTGTAGTCATTTCGTTTACGTATTCTTTAATTGGTTGTGCTTGTTCAAAATATGTAACTAACTTAGTCATTTTGTTAATCCCCCTTCAATATATTAAATATTATAACAATTCTGAAATAAATCGCAAAGAACTAATCTCGAAAAAATATTTATTTAACAGCGTTATCTAATATTTTGAAAGTTTTATTTTCAACATCCAACTCTGCTTGTGCCCCATAAGGTATGACACATTTAGGTTCGTTATGTCCAAAACTAGCATTATAAAAGACAGGCATATCTTCTTGATCCCATTCTTTTAACATTTTAACCCATACTTCTTTGTATTCTTCGTAATATGCATCATCTTGTGGACGTCCAATAATCACGCCATTTATTTTATCAAAGATTCCCATTGAACCAAAAGCACGTACGTAATCTTCCATTAACCAAGGGGGTGCTTGAACTTCTGCTGTTTCAATGAATAAAATTGCGCCATCAAAAACTTCTTTATTTGGAAAAACATCTGTTGCTTTTAATGAATGGAAAAGTTCCATACATCCACCAATTAAATGTCCTGTAGCTTTTCCTTTACCATTTAAAATTTCATATCCTTGACTGTCAAATGATGGTCTAATAATGTCTTTATTTTTCTCTTCCCATGATAAACCATATTTTCTGAATTGTGGTGAGGCGGGTACATTTCCAACTGGACCATTTTGGAACCATGTTTGATTAATTGACTCAACTGTATAATCATCCATAGCAACATTTTCAGCAAAGTCTGTTAAAAGTGCTGGACCATAAAAACTTGATACACCTGCTTGATAGAACATAAAATGTATTGCAGTTGTATCTGAATAGCCACTTAATATTTTCGGATTATTTTTAATGATATTTAAGTCGATATATGGCCATAAACGAACAGAATCATCTCCACCCAAAGTACAAATAATTGCTTTTACTTCAGGATCTTCAAGTGCTTGGTGTAAGTCTTCTACACGTTTTTTTGGATTGTTATATGTAAAGTCTGCTCCTTTAAGTGCATGTGGCATAACTTTCACTTTTAAACCGAATACTTCTTTCAATCGTTGAATACCAACTTCTGTTCTCCAAATTACTTCTTCTTCACCGGCGTAACCTGAGGATGGTGAAACGATTGCGACAGTGTCCCCTTTAGAAAGCTTGTTGGGTTTGATTAATTCTTTCATTCTTAATGCCCCCTTATTTAGATATTTAAGTTAGTATATCACAGTGGTATCACTTGAAATCAAATATTTCAAATGATAGTATAATGTTGTTTGTAAAAGAATGGTAATATAATAAAGATGTAAGGTTAATATCACAATAAAAGGGGCAAAACCAATGGATAAAATAACCTTCCTTAATTACCTTGAGGATGAATTGTCTCGTTTGCCTAAAGTTGAGCGAGATAAAATAATGTATGAATATGAAACAAAATTTTTTGAAGCAAAAAATGAAAATGAATTAATGAATGAATTAGGTGAGCCTAAGGAAATTGCAAAGAAAGTTTATGCAACGAGCGCCATTCATGATGCTGAAATAGCACCAAACTTTAAAAATGTTTTTCAAGCAATTATGGCAACATTAGGCTTAAGCTTTTTTAATATATTTTTTATTATTATACCGTTTCTAATTATTGCGTTTATACTTTTAATTGTCGTAGTAGTTGGCGCATTGATGATGTTAGGACCTATAGTAAGTGTTATAAATATTATATTGTATGGATTTTATTGGATTGATATTACAAACATAATTTTTTCTATATCATTTTTAGGATTAGGGTTAATGTTGCTCATTACTGGATTAAAATTAATAGAACTGAGTTACAAAGGCATCTTAAAATATTTAAAATGGTGTGTAAAAGTCATTAGGGGGCATGCTGAATAATGAAAAAGTTATTTTTGATAGGATTAGGCATCTTCTTAATTTTTGGCTTAATAGGTACAATTCTTTGGTTTACGGTTAATAATAAATTTGAGAAGAATGAAACTTATGAAAAAGTTTTTGAGGATGATCAAGTTGAACAAGTTATCGTGAATGGACAAAATACAAATGTTGAAGTGAAAAAGGGTAAGACGTTAGGGATAAAGTATAACGGCAAACAACATGTAAATGCGAACATAGAAAATAATTTACTACATTTCACAGAACAAGATAGTAAGTATCAATTCAATGCCAATTTTATACCTTTTAGAAAAACGACAAATCATTTAGTAATCACTTTACCAGAGAAACAATATCAATCATTTAATATAACAACAAATACGGGAGATATTTTAATTAAAGATGTCAGTAGTAACAACAGTAATATGATTACGGATACAGGGAATATTTCTTATAATAATGTGAATTTAAAATACGCTAAAGCAATGTCTAGTTTAGGAAGTGTTCAAGTTAAAAATTCAGCACTATCAGAATTTAATGGTGAAATTGAAACAGGAAATATAACAATAGCGAAAAGTAGCCTCATTAATAGTGAATTGATTACTTCGTTGGGGAACATAAATATTAGCCAACTTAAAAATGAATGCGATATTAAATCATCTACAGAAGATGGGGATATTTCTTTATCTTACGAAGAACCTCCTAAAAATACTTTATTACAATTACAAGCTGAATCAGGCAGTACACATATAAAAAATAAAGCATTTAAAGGAGAAAAAGTAGGTAACGGTAAACACGTAATTGAAAGTTATACGGATAATGGCGATATTATAATTAAGTAATACAAAAAGCACGATAAGCTAGGAGCTTATCGTGCTTTTTGTATTACTATCAAGTTGTGTAAAGATTTTTTATTCACTTGCGAACAAGATGTCTGTATCAATTTGTCCTGAAATTGAATTTAAATCTATAGGCTTTCCATCTAACCAATCTTGGAAGCTAAATGTATGTAACATACCATTTTCTCCAAGAGCAATTTTCATTTGTAATTGATCAGGTATATAAGCTGAAGTGTGAATGGTACCGGACCAGCTTTTAAAAAGCTTACTATAAATTTCATATTGTGGGTCGTTAAAATAACGAATAGCATCTTCTAAAGACATATGCTCATTTGTAATATGTTCGATTCTATTGTATCTTTCTATAGATTCTTTTATATAATTTCGGTTCTCATGTGTTAATACTTCAAAGTGATTCGTACATAAATTATTTTGTTTCGTAACAACTGAACGAGGGGTAGCTTCTACTGTTATTCTTCTGTTTTGCTTATCCATTAAAATATAGCTGAAAGAAGTACGATGAGGTATCTCTTTTAATAAAGCTACTGCTTCATCAATATTTTTACAGGTTTCTAAAATTAGTCTTCCAATCATATAACATACAAAGCCGTCACCAGGTTTTTTTCTATGCATAAAATTATATCCCATAGATAAGCCATGTTCATTCATACCATCCATACGTCCGGTAACTCTCGATGTTGGACCAATTTGCGCATATCCACCATCATTTGGTTGAAATAAACTAAATCGGCCATCATAAGTGGCAGGGTTATAATCATAATTTCTCACCATATAATCAGTACCTAAAAATATAGAACAACCACTATCTTTTGCATAAACTCTGTAATGTCCATAATTTAATAGAATCTGTTCGAGTGGATACTTTAATGTATCTTGTAATCCCATAAGTTCATCCCATATTGGTGGTGCAAATTCTTGATAGATTTTCTTAGTTTCATCTATATCTATATCAAAGCGCGGTCTTCTGATTTTCCATTCTTTATCTCTATTCTCTAACATTTTGGTAGATTTTAACCATTCAGCTTGTGCGACGCCGTGATCATAATGGTTACCTCTAAATTCAAATGTCTGCATATTAACATTTTGCAACATAATCACTCCTATTAAATACATTTTGATTGAAATATTGCATTTTGTCACGTAAATTAGATTAAGAATATTAAGACTGGAAATGTGATATTAAAGAAACTGTAATAATGCTTTAACCTATGTAATTTCTCACCATGTTATATTTAGGGTACCAAATATCTCACAAGTAATGTGAGAAGGAGGTATGTATAATGTGGAATCAAGGATATATCTACGTAAAAAAAATATGGCAAGAGTGGTATAGAAGATAATATAAATTTATTAAATGACACTTATAAACAACTAGAATATATATTTTTGAAATTAGAAAGGCTGAGACAAATTAATTGTCTCAGCCTATTATTATGATTTACAATACTTGATCGGTTGCAGTAGAATATTGTTTTTTGCGTTCAGTTCGTTTCGTTTGGTTAGACCAAATAATTGCAATGGTTGGACCAGTTAATAGGTGAATAAAACTGAATATAGCTCCTGGAACTGCAGATAAAGGATTAAAATGGGCTGTTGCAAGTGATACAGCTAGTCCAGAATTCTGCATACCTACCTCTATGGAAACAGCACGTTTATCAGGTCTGTTTAGTTTAAAGAGTTTAGCTAATAAATATCCAATTGTTAAACCACTTACGTTATGAAGCAATACGACGCCAAACATAATCAAACCTGTTTCTATAATTTGAGCTTTATTACCTGCTACCACACTCGAAAGAATTAATGAAATTGAAATTACAGAAATAATTGGTAATATATCAATTGATTTTTCGGCAACTGGTTTAAAAAATCTTTGTACTATAAAGCCTAAAATAATAGGAATTAATACAACTTGTACGACTGATATAAACATAGATGAGAAGGATACTTGTAACCATTCTCTTGCAAACAAATAAATTAAAGTTGGTGTAATGATGGGTGCTAATAATGTAGATACAGTAGTGATGGATACTGACAATGCAGTATTTGCTTTAGCTAAGTAACTGATAACATTCGAAGCAGTACCACCAGGACAACAACCGACCAATATTACACCTAATGCAATATCAGAATTTAAGTTAAATCCTTTTGCAATTAAATATGCTGTTACTGGCATTATTGTATATTGTAGAATTACGCCAATGAATACACTTTTCGGTGATTTAAACACTTCTTTAAAATCATTTGTTGAAATCGTCATCCCCATGCCAAACATTACAATTCCTAATAAGTAAGGGATATAAGGTGCTACTTGAGCGATGACATTAGGAAAACTAAAACCTAATATTGCAGCTAATAACATCCAAAGAACGAATGTTTTATTAATGAACTGACTAAACTTTTTAATATTGTACATATATACACCTTCTAATTTTATAATAATCAGAATATTAACAATAATACAAAAATATTTCAATAGCTTTATGGAAATAAGTGGGGCTTCGCATTTTTAAATGAGAATTGATACATATAATGAGTTATTTTATACTTTTATACATAAAAATTTAACTATATATACAGCAGTATAAGCGTAATATCTTTTATGTATTTTAAAAATTATGTTATGATGAAAGAGGTAGAAAATGATGATAGAGGTGACTTCAATGGATTGTATTAAAGGGATATTCAAATTCTTTTTCATCTTAATTGCTATAACAACAGTTGCTGTTGGGGCAGGTATTGCTGTCTTAGCATTTGTATTTAAAAAAGATTTTGAAGAATTAGAACAAAAGACTAAAGAAATTGTATCTGAGATCGAATCTAATAATTAAAATAAAGGAGCAATCACTATAATTATGTGATTGCTCCCTTTTTTTAAAATAATATTAGGAGGGTATATATTTTGCAATATGAAAGCAATGTGTTAATATCTCCAAGATTAGATTATCGTATGACCAATCAATTAAAGGATTTATCAAGAAGTTTGGAAGTGCCTAGTGTAAGAGAACTTCAAGCCTTAATTGAGACTATAGAATATGATCAGCCATTTTTAAAATCTATAACTATTGGTACGAGTAATGAAAATGAGATGGTTAACGCTGCATTTCATTTAAAGTCTTTGATTGAATCTACATGGTATGAAAATAAGAAGTCCGAAGTGTATGTTAATGTTGTGATTTGGAAGAATCATGTAGGTTCATCTAAAAAGTATGTTAATAAGTTTGTATCAAACTCACCTGATGTTTGGATTACGCTCGGTTCACAAATAGGATTTTGTAATGTAGTAAAGCGATTGTATCGCACTGAAAAATGGGATTCGAAAAGAACCTATTGTTTGAGTTCATTGTTATCTCAGGCGATGATAAATATAGTAGGAGTAAAATATTTCGAGGGTATAAATGGTATAAATTACCATGGAGAAATTTATAAAGTTGAAAATGGATACATTACATCAAATCCTAATTGTTTTGCTGAGCCTTCTTTTTTCTAATAATAATAAATAAAATAGTGGTAATACATATGAGTAATGAACTCATAACATACTTAAAGTAATTTGTTGATTTTTGACCAGTTTCAGGAAGCTTTTTTGTTTCTGAGTTGGTCTTTTTTTCTTTTTCAGAAGTGGATTGGTTAGAATGGTTAGGAATTAAGAAATCTTTAACTACTGATATTTGATAAGACTGTGGGTTGTTTTGATTATGATTTAAGCTATTTGTATTAGGTGGGGATTGTTGATTCTCGTGGTTATTATCTAATTGATTGTGTTGTACGGAATCTTGAATAAAAGGTGATACAGATTTGTTGTCAGAATTGAATGTATAATATTTATCATCTCCTATTGAAATTGATGAATGAGTATCTATTCCGTTAATTTTTACATCGAATGCGGTGTCTCTAGGAATATTTGAAGGAATGTTAATTGTAGTTGAACCCTCATTGTTAGTCTTACCTATAAATTCTTGGTTCTGTGCTAAAAGTTTAACTTCTACATTACTTAAAGGTTGATATGTTTTGGAAAGTACTTCGATTGTAATATTTTGGTTATTTATAGAAGGTGTATTACGAATTTGAGAATCAGAAGAAGTTAATTGATATAACTTATTAGGTTCAACAGTAAAAGTCTGTTGATTTGAAGTAGTTAAAGTATAATGAGGTTTAATATTCTTATTTGGAATTTCAACAAAAGCCAGTCCATCTGATCTAGTTGTTAGATGCTTAACTTCATTATCTAACTGAAGCTGAAACGTTTCATTAGATATAGGCATATTGCTCGCAGTTAAGAATTGAAATCCAATCGGAGTCATATCAGTACTTGCGTAAGTGACATGAGTCATATTGAGTGATGTAGCTACAAAACAAACAATACTGTAAAGAAAGATTGAAAACGTCTTCATCGGGTCCTCCTTTCTTGCTTATTTAACTATTATCATATGATAGCTATATTATTGCATAACTCGCTTTAATATTCAAGTATTATTTTATTCTTTTTTTATAAGAATTTATTTTTATCTAAAGATGAGTTAAATACATGCTTTTAACAAAATTGTATAACCTATATTATCTTCTGTTTTGCAAGAGAAATAAAAAAAGCGTAAAATAAAAGCATAATTTAAAAGGGGATGTTAAATATGAAATGTGTAAGTTGTAATCAAGAAATGATAAATGACCTTCGTATAAACGTTCCAGGAACTTTAGTAGATGTGAGATTAATTAAAGAAGAAGAAAATGAAGACATATTAAAAAAAGCGATTGCTATACCTAAAGCTGCAGTTTGTTTAAAATGTGGCGAAGTCAAATATTACATAGAGGATATAGAGTCGTTTAGAAATGCTTTAGATCAAGTGTAAATCAATTAAATAATCTATATAAATAAAAACAGAGAGAACTTTTATACACTAAAAGTTCTCTCTGTTTTCTATTATTAAAAAGAATATCTCAATATTTAATTATATCTTTTTGATGTTTCTAACTGATGCATAACAATGTTCACCATTATTAAAGTAAACAGTACGATCTTTCGTATCAATTGTATCAACGTTATTTCGATTAATAACATAACTGTTATGACATCTAAAGAATCTATCATCTAAATTCGATAAATCCTTTAAACTACCATAAAACTCAATTTGTCTATTATCAAGATGAGCAATTAGTCTGTGCGATTTCGTTGAAGATTCAAAAAACATGACATCATCATATTCGACGTAAACTGAATTACTACCTCTAGTTAATTCTATTTTTTCAACATTAGTATTTTTAGATAACATACCTAAACGAATATAAGCAGTATCTAAACAGTCTAATACTCTAGTCTTTAATTGATCAGGATCATCTTTAAAGATGAAATCCATTGCTGCTACTTTATAAACGAACGTTAAATATGTTAATTCACTATGACTCGTAACAAAAACGATATTACCAATCGGATCATATTTACGTATGTTGCTCGCTAAAGTAATACCATTTATGTCAGCATCAAGTTGAATATCTAGAAAATAACAGCCTATATCATTCGCTGTTTTGACATACTCTAAAAGTTCGTAAGGATCATGAGTAGCAAGTTCAATAGACATTTCTTTTTCTTCAATCATAATGTAATTATTTATAATCGTTTGCATACGTTCTAATTGTTTCGGGTCATCTTCACAAATGACGATTTTCATCGAATCACTTCCTCAGTGCTATCATTTAAAATTTCAAGCTTTTGAATAAAGTATTGATTATTGATAAAAGTGTCTAAGAAAACATGATCCGTTTTCTCAGTAATTTCTTTCAACGTCGTTAAACCAATACCACGTTTACGACCTTTAGTAGAATAGTGATCTTCAAATAACTTATGTACTTTTGGAGTATCTTTAGAACATTTATTCATGAATACAAGTAATATAGATTCATCATTTTTAATAAAAGCAATTTGAATTGTAGGATTATCTACAAACTCAGAAGCTTCAATCGCATTATCCATAATGATTCCAATACAGCGACTCAATTCAACAATGTTCATATTTATATGATCAATCTGTTCAGTAATCTCAACACTAATATTGATATTCTGTTCCTGAGATTGAATAATTTTTGTAGTTAATAAACCTTTAATTTCTCTCACATGTAAATTTTGTAGCCCATTAATTTTAATCGCATTTACTTTCATATCATCATGAAGGTGCGCTATATTTTGATCAAAATAAACCCTTAATCCTTCCATATCATCTTCTCTAATATAATCAGATAATGTTGCTAAAATATTCACATAATCATGACGAAACTTACGCATTTCATTATTAATTTGTTCAATCTGCAACGTATATTTATAATATTGATTAATCTCTTTTTTAGTACGCTGTAAAGCCATTTCGCGCATAACCGTGAAAGAAATTAAAATTATAAAAATAGCAGCAACACAAATATATATGACATAAAATAAAGTCTGAAATTCGAACTCTTTTTCGGTACTATATGTCTTTGGCATATATATATAAAATACAACGAATGATAGTGAAAGAAATGCAGCTAATAATATTAAATAAATACGGTTATTATACAAATAACTGATTTTAAGTCTATTCATTAATTCTCTAATTACAATAGCAATTGAGACTGAAATTATTAAGTGAAAGACAAAATATAATATATGAATAGAAATGTCATTAGGTTCAATGTTAAATAACAGTCGATTTAGTAAAGATGATAAATAATCTGAAGCTACTGAAATAATAATTACTAATAAAGTATTTATTATCCCAAATATTCTAAATTTATTGTAGAAAAAGAAACCTAGAAAAGTAATAACAAATATTATTGATGCAACACCAATAATAAAATACAAAGCAAGAGAAGGGATCATGTATCCCATCAATAGAATGACATAATCCCTTTTTGAATATCGATAATTTTGAGTTATAGCCAGTAAAACTACAAATAAAGTAGTTTGAAATAGACCATATATAATAGTTTCTGTAATTGTTAAATCCGCCATAATCTTACACTTCCCTAAAACAATCTTATTGTTTTTCTTTTAATAATTCCGCTGGTACTTCTGTTTCATCTAAGAATACGTTACAACCTCTAATTACCGCTTTTTCACCAATTGCTGAAAGGATATTTGATACTGATTTTGAAAATAAACTAGTTAATAAATTCATGATAATGTTTCCTCCTCTTTGTAAAATATAGGTAATAGTGATACTGCTTCGAAGATCAATCCTAAGCATACTAATTGTTGATACGGTTCTTTTATGAATAATGAAAGAACTATCAATATAGTAGCGACTATGATTGATCTTAGTTTAAGTCCTTTTTTCCATTTGCCTAATATGGGATGTTTCTTTGTTTGCATTGGTGCGTACTTTATTATAATAAGATAACCAATTAGTGCTAGGGCAAGGAATGCCCAATACGACAAGTTAGTATTTATTATAATAAGTGGCGCCAATACAAACATTATGATGCTTTGTATTGTGCATAAAAAAGTGGACTTAGCGTGTGCACCAAACGCGAAATATCTAACGGCAAAATAACTAAGATGAACAATAAGTGTGTATAAAAATATATGGCATAGAAGGGCGGCACCATATATGACTACAGTCTTCATGATATTCCCTACAAATACTTCTAGTCCATACTTTACCTTTAAATAACTAACATGATCTAGGTTATTTGAATTTTGAAGATTTGCTGCAATCTTATCTATTTGTGTTTGTACAGGCTGATACATAGCGGCCCTCCTTCATTATGATTATAGAACAAATTGATTTACATTTTACTTCTTTTGCCTAACTGTATTATTTTAATGCCTAACTGTTTGAATTACGAATATATTTGTATTTTAACATAATATCAGTGCAGTTAAGAACTTAAAATAATGACTTAGGGAAAATATTAAAAACACTTATCAAAATAATATAAGATAATATATGACTATTATATTTTATAGATTAATTTATAAATCTCAAATATAAAGGGGGATACTTTATGGCAGGCGATATCGTAAATGCTATTGGTAGTATTTTTAATTGGTTTCTAGAAATTTTCAGTGATATAAGTAGTTAAACTTCTAAAGTCTTATATATGAATTTAGAATATTAAATTATACAACGTGTACCATTAGGTATGCGTTTTTATTATAGTTATTGAGCGTTTTCATGTAGAATGATATTAAAGATAAATTTAGGGAGGATTTTAATTTTATGAAAACGAAAGGTTATATTGGTAGTTACACTAAGAAGGATGGTAAAGGGATATATAGATTTGATGTAGATGAAAATGATCAAACTATTGAAAAGGTAGAAGTAGGCTATGAAGTTGAAGCATCTACATATATTACACAACATAATCAGTTTTTATATGCTATTAAAAAAGATGGTGAAGATTGTGGGGTTGCCAGCTTTTTAATTAATGAAGATGGTAGTTTAACTTTTATAAATGATTGCTTAGCTTCTCAAGAAGGTACAGGTTGTCATATTTCAGTTTCTAATGACGGTAAATACTTATTTGAAGCTGTATATGGAGCAGGTCTTGTTAGAATTTATAAACTTAATCCTGATACTGGAGAATTAGTTGAGTTAATTGATTTTTATCGTGGAGAAGGACAAGGGCCAAATGAAGCGAGACAAGAAAGTAGTCATATTCATTATGCTCAACAAACACCAGATTTAGATTTTATTGCTACAGTTGATTTAGGGGCAGATGTTGTTAGGACATTTAAGTTTTCTGATGAAGGACTAGAATTAGTTGAAACATTAGAAGTACAAGCAGGTAGTGGACCAAGACATTTAGCGTTCCATCCAAGTGGTGATTATGCATATTTAGTAAGTGAAATGAGTAATACAATTCAAGTGTTATCTTATAAGAACGGTGTATTTGCTGAGATTAGTCCAAGATTAATGACTATACCTGAAGATTTTGATTTAAATTCACAAGTTGGTGCAGTTAGATTAAGTCATGATGGTCAATTTATTTATGTTTCAAATAGAGGTCATAACAGTATAGCGGTATTTAAAATATTAGGTGATGGCGCCAATATTGAAAGTGTAGAAATAGTTACAAGTGGTGGAACATGGCCAAGAGATTTTAATATCACACCAAGTGATACTTTCTTAGTAGTGGCACATGAACATTCGTATAATTTAGTTTTGTTTACTAGAAATAAAGAAACAGGTAAATTAACAGAAATAGAAAATGAACAAAAAGCTTCAGAAGGCGTATGTGTTCAATTTATATAACAATGGTAGGTGATTAGCTTTGAAAATTGCATTATATCAAATGCATGTTATACCAGGTAAACCAGAAGAAAATATTCAGAAAATAGATCAATGGTTCGATCAACTTGATGAAGATATCGATATAGCGGTATTACCTGAAATGTGGAATACATCATATCGATTAAAAGATTTAAATGAACTTGCTGATAATGATGGTGAAGTTATCCTTCCTTTTTTACAAAAGAAAGCTAAAGCGCTCAAAAAACATATTGTTGCTGGGTCTATTGCTTATAAAAAAGATCAAGAAATTTATAATAGAGCCATTGTCATCAATAAAGAAGGTAGTTGCATTAACACCTATGACAAGGCACATTTAGTACCGATGTTAAATGAACATCATTATTTAACGTCAGGTGAAAAAAAGCCTACAGATTATAAATTAGATGAAGTCGATATGGGTACAATTATATGCTATGACTTAAGGTTTCCAGAATTATCTCGCTCTTTAGCATTAGAAGATGCAAAGGTTATATTTGTACCAGCACAATGGCCAAAGTCAAGAATCGATCATTGGAAAGCATTACTACGTGCTAGAGCAATTGAAAATCAAGTTTATGTCATTGCGTGTAATAGTGTAGGATTTTGTGATGAAAATGAATTTGGTGGTAACAGCTTAGTATATGGTCCAGATGGCACATTAATGGATAGTTTATATTATGAAGAAGATACTTTAATTGTTGAAATAGACTTTGAAACACAAGAACAAATTAGAGAAGCAATTCCAATATTTAATAGTCTAAGAACTGATTTATATTAAGAAGAATGAGGCTGAGACAATAATTTGTCCAGCCTCATTGTATAGTTAAAACTATTTTCATAATCTACTTGGCTATGGTACAGTCTCAGCATGTAGTCTTCGACTTGTACTGTTTCCACAGTCGTGTAGGTTATGAAAGTGTCTTATAGTGGTTATATATGTAAGTTTATAGAAACCTGTTTATAAATGTTAGTTGAAGTGAATGGAGATGATTGTTTGGAAAGTAATATATCAGTTCAATTTAAAAATGTTGAATATGAAATTGAAAACTCTAAAATATTAAAAGAAATAAATGCTGAAGTTTATAAAGGTAAGTTGACATCTATTATAGGACCTTCTGGTGCTGGGAAATCTACTTTATTATCTTTAATAAATTTATTAAAATCTCCTTCTAAAGGTGACATTTTGATAAATGATGAAACAATTAATTCATATAATCCGATGGAATTAAGAAGAAAAGTACAATTAGTTTCTCAAGAAGCTACTATGATTAAAGGGACTGTTAAAGATAATTTAGAGCTTCCTTTAACACTTCAAAATAAAAAGATGACAGATGAAGAAGCGAAATACTTTTTAGAAAGAGTGGATTTATCAGTAACTTTTTTGAATAAAAATAGTAAAGAGTTATCTGGAGGAGAAAAACAAAAATTATCTTTAGCACGTGCACTTGTTAATAAACCAGAAGTTATTTTATTAGATGAGGTAACGTCTGCACTTGATAGAAATTCTAAACAAGCGATAGAATTGTTACTCAAAAAAATTAATAAAGAGCATAATGTAACGATGATTTGGGTGACGCATGATATTAATCAGGCTTTAAGATTGAGCGATTATGTTTGGGTTATGATTGATGGAGAAGTAGTTGAAGCTGATATTGTTGAAAATATTAAACATACTAAAAATTCTGAGGTCAGAAATTTTATAGGAGATAAAGTATTATGAGCATAACATCTATAATATTAATGTTTATTTTTATCATCATTCCGATAGTCTTATCTAAGAGTTTTAATTTAGGATTAGAAAAAGATACTACAGTCGCTGCAATACGATCTTTCGTTCAGCTATTAATTGTAGGTTATATATTACAATTTATATTTGACCAAGATAGTTATATATTTATTGTATTAATGGTCATACTCATAATTGGTGCAGCAACTCAAAATGCAAGGAAAAAAGGGTTGGAAATACCAGGCATTACATGGAAATTATTATTAGCTTTTATATCCATTGAAATCATTACGCAAGGGATATTAATAGGTTTTAATATAACACCTGCTACAGCACAATATATCATTCCTATAAGTGGAATGATAATAGGGAATTCTATGGTGCTAAGTATATTATTTTTAAATAGATTTATGTCTGAAATAAAACAAAACGATAACATAATAGAGCTTATTTTATGTTTAGGTGGAACACCTAAACAAGCGATTCATAAGCAGTTAATTACATCTATTCAATCAAGCGTTATACCTACAATAGAACAACAAAAAACAATTGGTTTAGTACAGTTGCCAGGCATGATGAGTGGTCAAATTATTGCTGGAGCTGATCCTTTAGAAGCTGTGCTCTTTCAAATATTAATTGTATTTATGCTGTTAACGGCAGCTACTATGACAAGTGTAATACTAGGGTTTTTATCGTATCCAACTTTGTTTAATAAGAAGCAGCAATTAATAGAAAAGCATTTCAAATAAAAAAGCTAGGACAATTAAATTGTCCCAGCTTTTTTATTTTTTAAACATTGCTCTTACATATTTACCTTTTCCTTTATAAGGGGGGAAAAGTACTCCTGTTTCAAGTTTAGTTGTTTTGAACATTATGCCTTTTTCATTACTAAATAATTCAAATGAGGCTTTACCATGGTATTTACCTATTCCTGATAGTCCAACTCCACCAAATGGCAAGTTATGATTACCTACATGTAAAAGGGTGTCATTTATGCAACCACCGCCAAATGAAATTCTTCTTACTACTTCATCAGTATGATTCTCATCTTCACTAAATAAGTATAAGGATAATGGTTTTGGTTTGTTCTTAATGAATTGTATTGCATCTCCAAAGGCTTCATAAGTCATGATTGGAAGGAGTGGACCGAATATTTCATCTTCCATTAGAATGTCATCGAATTTAACATTATCAATGACAGTTGGCTCGATATAGCAATGATCTAAATCAGAATTGCCACCATAAACGATATCACCATTTGTATTTTCTAAAAGATGTATTAATCTATCAGTATGTCTTTCATTAACAACTCTACCAAAATCTTCACTGTCTTGAGCGTTTTTGCTGTAAAATTCTTGAATTGTAGACTGTAATGCTTTTATAAATTGTTGTTTTATAGAAGCATCGATAATGACGTAATCAGGTGCTACACAAGTTTGACCAGCATTAATGAATTTACCAAAAGCAATTCTTTCAGCAGCTACTTTAATATTGGCAGTCTTATCAACTATAGCTGGGCTTTTTCCACCTAATTCAAGTGCTACAGGAATCAACTGTTTACTAGCTTGCTCGTATACACTTTGACCAATTTTTGTTGAACCTGTAAAGAACACAAAATCAAATGGAAAAGTTAATAATTCTTCTGTAACCGTTTTGTCACCAGTAACACAAGAAACGAAAGAAGGATCAAATGATTCTTCAATTATTTTTCGAACGATTGCACTGACATTAGGTGTTAATTCTGATGGTTTTACAACAGCACAATTACCGGCTGCTATAGCCCCGATTAAAGGTTCAATGACAAGTTGGAAAGGGTAATTAAATGGACCAATAATTAGAACTGTACCATATGGTTCATATACTGTATAACTTTTACTAGGGAAAAGGAAAACAGGTGTATTAGCATTGTTTTTACTGGCTAAACCCTTGACTTCTTTTAACATGAAAGAGATACTTTTATAAATATAACCGATTTCTGTTGCATAAGATTCAACTGCATTTTTGCCTAAATCGTGTTGCAAAGCTTCTATTAATTGACTCTCATTTGATTTAATAGATTTTTTTAGTAATCTTAATTGTTTTTTTCTAAATTTAATATCTTTGGTAATATCGCTATCGAAGAACGATTGGATATTTTCAAATTGATTTGCTATAGACAAGATTGATAACCCCTTTATACTTCTGTTGTTTATATTTTAACAATAGTTATAATTAAAAGCGAAGTCTTTATTTATTAAAGACCATTTTATTAAGAATATATTATGAAAAGGTGAAACTATATGAAATTTGGATTTATAGGTACGAACTGGATTAGTGACAAATTCATTGAAAATGGTAGTCAAGTAGAAGGTTTTGAGCCATATGCTGTATTTTCACGTACAGATGAAAGAGCAAACTATTATAAAGAAAAGCACCAACTAATTGAAACATTTACAAATCTAGAACAATTTTGTGAATCACCAAACTTTGAAGCGGTATATATTGCTTCGCCTAATGCATTTCATTTTGAGCAGGCAGCATTAGCCATAAAAAATAAAAAGCATGTCATAATCGAAAAACCAGCAACTATAATCCAAGCACAATTTGAGACCCTTTCAAAACTTGCTAGTGAATATAATGTTACTGTTATGGAAGCAATGAAGTCAACATTATTATCACCATTTGTAGAATTTACAAATGCAAAAATTGATATTGGTGAAATACGATATGCAGATTTTCATTATCATCAATATTCATCAAGATATGATAAATATAAGAATGGTATTGTTGAAAATGCATTTAAACCAGAACTTGGTAATGGTGCATTAATGGATCTTGGAGTTTATACTGTAGCGCCAATTATACATTTGTTTGGTATGCCTGAAAATATTCAAGCAAATGGATTTAAACTTGATACCGGAGCAGACGGACAAGGAAATGCAATACTCGATTTTAATACATTCCAAGCAACAATTAGTTATTCTAAAATATGCGATAGAGTTAGCCCTTCAGAAATTATTGGAGAAAATGGTTATGTGATGATAGATAAAATTAGCGCCCCGTCTAATATAAAAATGTTTAATAGAGATGGAGAGCTGTTGAACGAGTTTACAGGGGACGAAACATATACAATGAAAGAAGAAATTATAGAATTTATGAAATGTGTCAAAGAAAATAAAATAGAATCAACTATTAACACACATGAAAGAACATTAAACACTATAAAAGTATTAGATGAAATAAGAAAGCAAATAGGAGTAGAATTTAATGTCTAAAAAAGTTTTTGCGATTGTAAGTATTCTATGTATAGTTATATTATTAATGGTTACATTAGTTCCATTTAAACAAGAACCATCTTCAACAACTAGAGTTGTAGTTGATCATTTTAATCATAAATATGCTTTTCCAAGCTGTTATGATTATGAAGAAGCATCAAATTACATAGATGAAGTTACTTTAAAAGACGCACAAGACTTAAAATATCCACCTATAAATAAATGTACAACAGAGAAAGCTAAGCCACAGTACAAATCATTGTTAAAGAGATTGCTGGAAAGTACCGAAATATAATATTCTGGAATTAATACTTCAATATCTAGTGACAATGTTTTAAGAGTTATGCTTTAAATTTTTATAAATTCATGTAAGTAACTTATAGAACTACCATCAGAGTGCCAGCAAAGTCTTAGAACTTTGTTGGTATTTTTTATGCGCATGCTTTCCGCGGGCATGTTCTCAGCCTGTAGTCTTCGAATCATGCATTACCCGGCGCACTTTTAAGAGTATCAGTATAAGCAGGTTTAAGAGAAATTGCTGATAAGAGTATCAGTAAAAGCAGGTTTAAGAGAAATTGCTGATAAGAGGTGCAGTATAAGCAGATTTAAGCTAAATTACTTATAAGATTAGCCATAAAACCAGCTTTGATTACAAATAAAAAGTGCCTAAATTGAGAGCGATTTTGTGAAGTGCTGACGCCTGAGGGAATAGTATGCGTGAGAGACTACAGGCTCGAACCATACCCCTAGGCAAGCATGCACGAACAAAATCGCAAGATTGTATAAAAGGTAGGCAAGCATGTACGAACAAAATCGTAAGATTTAAAAAATAAGCATATCACTGTAAAACTGAAAAATTCAGTTAAGTGATATGCTTATTTATTTTGAGTTAGGAATTATATCCGGACTCTTATCATTATTTTTTTAATACGTCGTGTGTGCTTTGGTCTTTAGTCATAACATCTTGAACGTAAGGGCATACTGGATCAATAACTTTACCTTCTGATCTTGCTTTATCAATTACAATATCAACTAGCTTTCTAGCCATTCCGTGACCTCTTAAAGAAGGGTCTACAAATGTATGATCTACAACGAGCGTCTTACCATCCAAATCTTGATACGTAATTTCTGCCTCAAAATCATTTTCCGAGTTACCTACATAAAACTTGTTTGTACCTTGTTTGATTTCCATTGCAATCACACTCCTTATAAATTATTTACCTAATAATTCATCGATTGGTGGTACAACTTGTTTCTTACGTGACACAACGCCAGGTAATACTGCTACATTACCATTTAATTCAGTATTAAATGCTTTTGCAATAGCTTGTTGTTCTTTACCTAAAGCAATCACTGTTGAATCACTGTTTAATATATCAGTAATAACAAATACGAATAAATCGTATTGTTCATTTGCAATTATTGCGTTGATTTCATTTTCAACATCTTCTTGAATTTCAAGAACTTCATTTACGTCTACAGTGTTAACTTGAGCGATACGTACAAGTTTGTCACCCATGTTGAATGATTTAGCATCCATATTTAATAAAAATTCTGGTGTTTTACCTTTAACTGAAGCACCAGCTTTAAGCATTTCTAATCCATATTCATTTAAATCAACATTGGCAATTTTAGCTAATTCTTCACAAGCTTTTTTATCTTGGTCTGTACATGTTGGTGATTTAAATAGAAGTGTGTCAGAAATAATAGCTGAAATCATTAATCCAGCAATTTCAGGTTTAATTTCTATACTGTTTTCTTTGTACATTTTTTTAAGGATTGTAGTTGTACAACCAACTGGTTCAGCTCTGTAATATAATGGGGCACCAGTTTCAAAATTACTAATACGATGATGATCAACTACCATTGTTATAGTCGCATCTGTAATATCATCTGCACTTTGTTGGAATTCGTTATGGTCAACTAAAATAACGTCTTTACCTTTTAAAGGTGTTTCTAATAATGCAGGTGCATCAACTTTGAAATAATCTAATGCGTATTGTGTTTCGTCAGAAATTTCTCCAAGTCTAACTGCTTGAACATCATTTCCAAGTTCTTTTTGTAAATCTTCCATTACTAATGCTGAAGCAATAGTGTCTGTGTCTGGATTCTTATGTCCAAATATAAATGTGTTTACCAATGTAAATTCTCCTTTAGCTTTGAATATTCTGTCACTTTATTTTACCACGAACATCTTGTCTATTCTACAAACGCGCCTATACTATTTTCAAAATGTGTAAGTGCCCAATCATGTCCAGCTTGATTAAATGAGGCTACACAATTTTTAGGAATACGAATTTTATAATTTAGATTATAAGCGTCTATAGCAGTATGGAGTACACAAATATCAGTACAGACACCAACTATCTCAACAGTATCCACTGCTCTTTCTCTTAACAAACTATCTAGATTCGTACCGAAAAATGCACTATATCTTGTTTTATCTAACCAAAATACATTTTTGGAATTTTGGATTTCTTCGTATTGAGATTTTAATGTGTTGTATAATTCTCTACCGTTCGTTCCCTTTATATTATGGGGTGGAAAGAGTTTAGTTTCAGGATGATAAGGATCATTTTCAAAATGGTAATCCATTAAATAAAAAATTAAATCTTGATTAGTATTATAATCTTCAATTTTGTTATATATATTTTTTTCGATTTTTTGACCAGGTTTACCACAAGTTAGTTTCCCATCAGTAGCAACAAAATCATTTGAATAATCTACAACTATTAATGCTTTCTTCAATTAAATTCCCCCTAATTGTCTATAATTTAATTTCAGTGTAATATGAATATATATGAAAGTATACGCTATATTAAGGTGGTTATGAAGTATGAAGAATATAGTTAACGTGAAAAATTATGGTGCTAAAGGTGGGTGTGGGTTAACCGATACAATTGGTATCCAATTAGCATTGTTACAAGCAAGAAAAGGACCAGTAACTGTTTATATCCCAAAAGGTGTTTACCATATCATTTATGAATTAGTTATTTATGAAAATACAACACTTATTCTAGATGATGAGGCAACTCTTATAAGAAAATCATCTAATGCAATGTTGAAAAATGGTCATAAATTTAAAAAATACTATGGATATAACGGCCATAGTAATATAAATATTATTGGTGGAACTTTCGATGCGTATGGACATACTAATAATACTAACAACACGATTATGTCGATTGGTCATGCTAGCAATATTCAAATTCATAACGTAACTTTTAAAAATGTTGTAGGTGGACATGCAATTGATGCGTGTGGTTTAGATGGTTTTTATGTGAGTGAGTGTAAATTTTTAGGATTCCGAGATGATAGTGGTAAGAGACTATTTAGTGAAGCGGTACAGATAGATATACAAACTAAGGGTGCATTTCCTAAGTTTGGAGCACCTGATGGTACGATTACTAAAAATGTCATAATAGAAAACTGTTATTTTGGAAACTCTGGAGACCCTAATATGTCAGCATGGAATAGGGCGGTTGGCTCACATGCAAGTATGTATAATGCGTTTTATGAAAATATTCATATTCAAAATAATACATTTGAAGGCTTAGGAGATTTTGCGGTTACACTTTTAAAATCAAAAGAAACAACAGTAACAAATAATACATTTATTGATTGTGAAGGTGGCGTCCGCTATTTAGCAGTACCGACCGGTAAATATTCATTAGATATTAATAAGTTTGATAGAGGTGGACAAGCAGGTTCAGCATTATTAATTGGAGAAAATACATTTAAAAACATTAAAAGTAAACAAAGTATTCTTGTTAAGAGTTATGAAAAAGTTAAGAATAAAGATATTTATATTTTCAATAATCATTTTGAAGGAGACACTTCAAATAACATTAAATTCATAAAATCAACTGATATATATTTGATGAATAATAAGAATTTAACGCGCATTGACAAAGATAAAGTAGATAGACTAATACAAATATAAGAGGTGTATCTAATGAATGAAATAGAAAGTTATATTGATCAAATCGATGCAAAAAGAAAAGAAGCTTATATTAAATTGTATGAAGTAATTCAAGAACATCTTCCAAGTGGATTTGAACCAGTATTACAATATGGCATGCCTACATTTGTAGTACCACTTAATACTTATCCAAAAGGTTACTTAAATAGAACTGACGAACCACTGCCATTTATTAGTATAGGCGTTCAAAAAAATCATATTGCCTTATATCATATGGGATTGTACGGAATGGAAGAACTCAAAGAATGGTTTGAACGTGAATATGCAGAACGAGTTCCAACGAAATTAAACATGGGTAAAAGTTGCATCAGATTTACAAATACAAAAACGATTCCCTATGATTTGATTGGTGAGTTGAGTGAAAAAGTTACAGTAAAAGAATGGATAAATAAATACGAAACGGGTCATAGAAATAGTGAATAAATAAAAGAGTGGGACGAAGAAATCTTTTTATAAAATCAGATTTCTGTCCCACTCTTTTTATATATGTTTATCAAAATTACCTAGTACTTTCACATTAAATTCTAAAGTTTTCAATATCGTAATAACTTTTTTCATTTCTACATCATCTGCACTACAATCAGCTTGTACAAAGAAATGATACATTCCAAGTTGAGTCTTTAGTGGACGTGATTCAATCCATGAAAGGTTAATGTTAAATAGTGCAAATGTATTTAATATACTTGCTAGTAGACCAGGTTTATCTTGGTCTGGAGTGATTAATAGTATACTGTCTGTTGCTTTTTTAACTGGTTTTTCTTGAGCAGATAGTACTAAAAACCTTGTTGTGTTATGTGGATAGTCTTCAATATGTTGGTGTAGAGCGATTATTTCATTATTGGTTTCTTCTAAACCAATTGGTGCAATTGCAGCAGTATGATCATCTATCTCATCTAAACTTTGTACAGTACTGTCTGAATACCGATATGTAAAGTTATGATTTTTTATGAATTTTGAAGTCTGATTAATAGCTGGTGCAATTGAAACGACTTCATTTATATCTTCTAATTTTGTTCCTTTTTTAACATAAAGTGAAAAGGAAATGTCTAAATGTAATTCATCTATAACATGAATTTTTTGTTCTGTTAATGAGTCTGCAATTATGTTGATCGTTCCTTCTATAGAATTTTCTATAGGAGCAATTGCTATATTTTGTGGATCTGTTTCTATTGCTTTAACAACTTCGTATAAATTTGATTTTGGTATATATTCTTCTATTTCATTTTGTTTATATTTTAATGCAGCCATATGTGAAAATGTTCCTAATGGCCCTAAATAATATAATTTCATAAAAGACTTCCTTTCTAATGGAATGGACAACCTTGTTCTGTTTGTTTATATAAAAAGTTAGGACTTCTCATTTCATTATCATAGCCTTTATGATAATTATGTACAAGTGAGGGTGAAAGAGGGGGAGCTAGCCAACTCCATTTACCTGTAACTTTTCTATTAACATTATTTTCATTGTCTTCGAACTTTTTAAACTGCTTTGATGCGTTGTAATGATCTACTATTGAAACTCCAGATTGTTTAAACGAATGAAAAACAGCGTAGTTAAATTCTACTAAAGCTTTATCTCTCCAATAACTTGATGTTGTTGATGTATCTAAATTAAAAGATTCAGCTATATCTTTCAATTTGTCATAACGATATTCATCTGTAAAGTTTCTAACCCCAATTTCAGTTTCCATATACCAACCATTAAAAGGAGCAGTATGATAATAAAGCCCACCAATTTCTAAATCCATATTAGATATGATAGGTACTGCATACCATTTTAATTGCAACTTTTCTAAAGCAGGAAATTGCTCATGTTTGATTGATACTTCTTTAATTAATCCTTCAGTATAAGAGTGGAATTTCAGCGGTTGTTTATTAATACGATAAATAAGTGGGAGTATATCAAAGTCAGAATGCTTACCTTGCCAATTTAGGTGTTGAGCGAGTTGAGTGGTTTCTCTCGACTTAGGATCACCATAATTTTCATACCCAGCATATCGGATAAGCTGTTCATTCTTAATTTCAATTTGATTAGAGTATATACTAATCATAGGTTTAATTTTGCCATTATTCGTAGCTTGTTCAATATGTTCTTCAATAGAGTGTAGAAATTGTTTTTCACTATTGATATGTCTTAAATCTCTGACAGTTAATTTGTCCCAAAAAAGGCGTCCTATACATCTATTAGAATTTCTCCACGCTACTTTAGCACCATACTCAAGTTCATCTTTATTATGTGTATATGTTCCTGTTTGATTAATTTCATCTTGTATTTCTTGAATTCTTTTATGCGCTTTTGTTTCATCTATATTAAGTTCTTTATACATATCTATAATAAAAGTAGTCGCTTTTTCTTGTATCATAATTACACCTCTATGTACTAGTATAAGCGACTACTATATTTTGGCAATATGTGATTTATGACAAATTACCAATTATTAATATTCTTGCGTTCACCTTTAAAATTACCTGATTTTTTGTGACGTTCTTTCAATACATCAACTACTTCTTCAAATTTCACGCCTCGATCATGAAGAAGAACAAATAGGTGGTAAAGTACATCTGCTACTTCATTAGTTAGTTCCAAGTTATCATGTTTCATAGCAGCTATAACAACTTCGAAAGATTCTTCACCAAATTTTTTTGTGATTTTATCTATACCTTCAGATAACAAATAGTTAGTATAAGATTTTTGATTATTTGAGTTTGCACTTTCTTGAATTGTTGACTCTAACGATTCAAGAGAATAAGGTTCATCGGTATTGAAACAACTAATCGAACCAGTATGACAAGTTGGTCCATCTGGATTAACTTGTAATAAAATTGTATCTTGGTCACAATCTAATTTTATATCTAAAACATGTTGAATATTATTTGAAGATTCACCTTTTTTCCAAAGACGATTTTTACTTCTTGAATAAAACCAGCACACTTTTTCTTGAACTGTTAAGTTATAAGCTTCTTCATTCATATAGCCAAGCATTAGTACTTGACCTGATTGGTAATGTTGCAATATTGCAGGCACTAAACCTTTTGAAAAATCAGGTGTTAATTGACTCATCGTACATTCACTCCTTCTTTAGATAAATGTGTTTTAACGGCTTGAATTGTTGTTTCTTTATCATGGAAGATACTAGCAGCAAGTCCAGCTGATACGTCTGTTTCTGTGAATAAATCGACAAAATGTTGACTATTACCTCCGCCTCCTGAAGCTATGACTGGAATGTTTACGAGTTTAGTAATTTCACTTAATAATTTGTGGTCGAAGCCTTGTTTAACACCATCATAATCCATACTTGTTACAAGCAATTCACCTGCGCCTAAACTTTCTACTTCTTTGACCCAGTCTAGCACACGTTTATCTGTTCTTTGTTTACCACCGTGAGTATAGCAATACCAATCTTGAAGTTGTTCTTCCCACTTAGCATCAACAGCTATACAAATACATTGTTTTCCAAACTTGTCACTTGCTTCACGTATGAAATTAGGATGACGTAAAGCACTTGAGTTTAAAGAAATTTTATCAGCACCATGATTTAGAAGGGTAGAAATATCGTCTAGAGTACTTATGCCTCCACCAATAGTTAGAGGAATAAAAAGTTTAGAAGCAGTTTGACTAATAATATCTAACATCATTTGATGTCCATTTTCAGTTTTAGATATGTCTAAAAACACGAGTTCATCTGCTGCTGCTTCGTTATAATATTCTGCTAATTCGACTGGGTGTCCTATATCTCTTAATCCTTTAAATTTTATACCTTTAACGACTCGACCATCTTTTACATCTAAACAAGGGATGATTCTTTTCTTGATCATGAAATACCCTCCCAGAATTCATCAGTATTTGCTGCTTTTCCAACTATAGCTGCATGGACGTTTAATTGATTAAGTTGATCGATATCATCTTTGTTTCTTATTCCACCAGATGCAATAATTGGAATTGAAGTTGATTGCACTAATTTGCCAGTTAACTCAAAGTTAGGTCCAGATAACTTACCATCTTTTGATATGTCAGTATAAATAATACCTCCGATTGGAAGATGTTCAATTCTTTTAATGAAGTCGAATAGATTCATACCTGCATCTTCAATCCAACCGTTTAATTTGATTTCTTCAACGTATGCATCAACAGATAAATAAATTTTGTTTGGAAACTGGTTTGTAATTTGTTTTAACCAATTTAAATCTTGAATGCCTTTTGTTCCGACAATGATATATTCTATTCCTTTGTCGAAATATGATTGAATCGTGTCGATACTTCTAATGCCACCACCAACTTCAATTGGTAAATGTGTTAAATTAACAAGTTGTTCTATGTAGTCCGCTTCTGTTGGTTGCTGTTTTTTTGCTCCTATTAAATCGATAACATGAATTCTAGAGACTTGGTCAAATTTTGAATAGAAGGCGATGGCTTCTTCGGCTGTGCGTGCCATGGATTCCTTTGAATCATATTTACCTTCAGTTAATCTCACACTTGTTGAATCAATTAAATCAATTGCTGGCCATATTTCAATCATTTAAAAA
This sequence comes from Mammaliicoccus sp. H-M34, assembly GCF_022386495.1. NCBI lineage: Bacteria > Bacillati > Bacillota > Bacilli > Caryophanales > Staphylococcaceae > Mammaliicoccus > Mammaliicoccus sp. H-M34. Next base: position 69,067 of record NZ_JAJNIK010000006.1, on the reverse strand, counting down.
CCCCTCTTTCAATGCTAAATCTAAAATTTCAAGTCCATAGTCACCACTTTTTTCAGGATGAAATTGAATGCCAATAATATTTTTTTGTTGAACAATTGCAGTAATCGGTTGCCCATAATCTGCAGTCGCTATAACAGGTAAATTAGTTGAAACGTGATATGAATGTATAAAATAAACATCACCATTTAATATAGGATGCTCACTTTGTAAATTATTCCAACCTAAATGTGGTACTGGATAGGGACTTTCTATAGGGTTAACTTTACCTTCAAGTAGACCGAGTCCTTTAGTAGCACCTTCCTCGCTAAATTCAAATAGAACTTGCATGCCTAAACAGATTCCAATAATTCTATGTGTATCTTTTATTTCATTAAGTACTTTATCTAAACCACTTTTTTGTAATTGATTCATTGCATCTTTGAAATGACCAACACCAGGTAACACTACATGTGTACTATTTTTTATAGTCGTAATGTCTGATGTTAATTCAGCTTCATAACCTAAATGGAGAAGGGCACGTTCAATATTTTTAATATTACCTAAACCGTAATCGATAATTGCTATCATTATTCAATCACACCCTTAGATGATGGGACACCATCGAAATCATCTTTACTTAAGGCAATTTTTAAACTTCTTGCAAATGCTTTAAATATAGCTTCAATTTCATGATGCGTGTTACCACCTCTAATTAAATCTATATGTGTTGTTAATCTAGCATTAATTACAAGTGCTCTAAAAAATTCTTCTACAAGTTCAGTATCAAAAGTTCCAACTTTTTCACGAGAAAATTGTGCATTAAATGATAAGAAGGGACGACCGCTTATATCTGTTACAACACGCGCTAGGGTTTCATCCATTGGAATATAAAAAGTGCCATACCTACTAAATGATTTTTTGTCCTTAATTGCTTCTAAAAGTAATTGACCAATTACAATACCTATATCTTCAACTGTATGATGGTCATCTACATGTGTATCACCATCTACATTTACTTTTAAAGTTATCCCACTGTGAAAACTAAATAAAGTGAGCATATGATCTAAAAATCCTACACCAGTATTAATTTGAGATACTTCATCATTAAATAACAATTGAATATTAATATCCGTTTCTTTAGTTGATCTTGCTTTTTGATAAGTCATATCTTTGCCTCCATTCTTTTACGACTTTTTCTAAGTCTTCTAACTGTGGTTCAGTTGCGATAGAGTAGCGTACAGTTTGATTCATGTTAGGTTCATCATAAAACCTAGGTAAAAACCCTTTACTATAAATATATTTGCCTAAATCTTGAGCTAAGTTACCATATGTTAATACGAAATTTGTTTTTGATGGCAAAACATTAATAATGTCACTTACATTATTTTCGAATATTGTTCTAAGTTTTACACATAATTGTCTTTGTCGGTTCAATAAAGAGCTTACAAGGTCCTTATCATTAAATAGCGCAGTTGCTATTGTTAAAGTTAAAGTGTTTAAAGGATAGGGATGTGCAATACTATTTAAAGTTTGAATCGTTTTTTCTGTAGAAATAACTATACCAACTCTTAATCCAGCAAGTGCGAATGCTTTACTTAATGTTCTCATTTGAATGATGTGATCTTTCAATTCGATTTCATAAGCATCACCAAAATCTAAATATGCCTCATCAATAACAAAGTATCCTCCGATTTCCTTCATCAACTTAGAAATTTCTTCTAAAAATTCTGGAGAGTATTGAATACCTGAAGGATTATGTGGAACACTCATAATAAAAAATGCTGGTTTGATACGACGTATTTCATTTTTGATTTTGTCTAATGAAAATGTATAGTCTTGTTCAGCGTCAACATAATGGATAGGGCGATTAATTTGATGAGCATATGCTGTGTACATGAAAAAGTCAGGGTTCAATGTTAATACTGGACCATCTGGTAAAGCAATCATACATTTTTGAATCCATTCATCAGAACCATTTGCTGCTGAAATTTGATTAGGTGATAATTGATAATAATTAGCATAAGCATTTATAAATGCATCATATTCTTCATCAGGGTAAAAGTTAAAATCTGAATTGGATATAATTTCTTTTAATATTTCTTCATCCAAAGCAGGAATTGGACTTTCGTTTTTGTTAATTCTAATCATATTTCACGACTCCTCGTTGTTTGTTAATCTTACTTCTAATGATTGTTTATGTTGGTATAAACCTTCTTCTTCAGCTAATGCAATTGCACTCGGCGCAATTTCTTGATAAGCATGTTCATCAAGATGAATAACAGAGTGGCTAGTTAAGAAATCATTTACAGTAAGACCATTTGAAAACCTTGCTGTCTGATCTGTAGGTAGTACATGACTTGGACCTGCAGCGTAATCACCAATTGCTTCAGGTGAGTATTGACCTAAAAACATTGCGCCAACATATTTGATTTTGCCAATATATAAGTTTGGTTCAGTCGTTTGAATAGATAAATGTTCTGGTGCGATATAATTTACGACTTCAATCGTTTCATTAATATCTGTTGTTAAAATAGGATAATGAAAGTTTTTTATGCTTTTCTCAATAATGTTTTTTCTAGGTGCTTGATCTATTGCTTGTTGAAGCTTTTGATTAACTTTACTTATAAATGACTGATCTGTTGATAATAAGAAAGTTCGAGCTTGTTCATCGTGTTCAGCTTGAGCTAAAATATCTTGAATGATATAGTCCACATTTGAATGCTCATCAGCAATAAGTGCAATTTCACTTGGACCAGCTATTTGATCAATACCAACTACACCATATAGTAATTGTTTACTTAGTGAGACAAATTGATTACCGGGACCAACAATTTTATCTACTTTAGGTATTGATTCTGTACCATATGCAAGTGCTGCAATACTTTGAGCACCACCTACTTGAAACACACGATTTACCCCTGTAATATGACATGCTGCTAATATAGCAGGGTCAATGCCATCTTTTTGTGGTGGGGTAACAACTATGATTTCTTTAACATTTGCTACTTTTGCAAGAGTAGCTGTCATTAAAACTGTTGAAGGATAACTTGCTTTTCCACCTGGAACATAAATACCTACTTTTTCAATTGGATGGTAAAGTTGATAAGTTTGTCCTGTAGTTACATTTTCGTGCTTTATTTTTTGTTGAAACGCTTTAATATATTTATGACTCGTTTCGAGTGCTGATTTTAATTCATTTGAGATAAGATTAATACTGTTCTTAATTTCATGTTGAGGCACTTCAATTTGTTCTAGATCAATATTGTCAAATTTTTTATTATATTTAAATATTGCTTGATCTTTATTTGTTTTTACATCTTGAATGATGTTTTTTACACTTTCAGTATTACGCTCATCAGCAAGTCTGTCTTGCTCAAATTGTTTAATAAACTGTGTTTTAGATAGCATTGATAGACACCCCAATTTCTTCTATAAATGATTCGATCACATTAGATTTACTAAAGAAAGCATGTTTATTTGTTATTAATTTTGCATTTATATCCCCAATAGATTCTTTTTCAACAAGTCCATTAGATTTTAAAGTAGTGCCAGTTTGAACAATATCAACTATTGCATCAACCATATTCACAACGGCAGCTAATTCTACTGAACCAGATAGGGGAATGATAGAAACATCTTGTCCTTTATTTTTAAAATATGCTTTAGTAGTTTTCACATATGTTGTGGCAATTTTTTTATATTCTGTAACATCTGGTTTGCTTGCAACTGCAAAATGACAAAACCCAAAAGGTAAATCAACCAAGTTATTAACATTGAGTTTGTCTTTTTCATCAAGAATATCACTGCCCGTTATACCAATATCAGCAATACCTTGTTCAACATAAGTTGGTACATCATGACCTTTAACTAAGATAAATCTTACATTTTCGACTTGAATTTGCAGTTTACGCTCTCTTTTATTAAGCGCGTCTGACCATTTTGAATTTCCATTTGAATCTATAAATTTAATAAAATCTTTTAAAAGACGTCCTTTACTTAGCGCAACTGTTAACATAATAACCTCCTAAATTAATTTAATTGAATACCGAACCCGAAACCTTCTAAAGTACCGTTATAGTGTCCACCCGATGCAATAGGGTTACGATTATTATTTTGATAAAGTTGTATAAAACTTCCTACATAATATGATTTTGGAGGCATCGTTGTAATATCTAAATGGATATGATTAATGCCTGATGCCTCAAGAGTAGATTTCCAATACTGTAACGATTTATATGTTGGATGTTCAACATCAGCAAAATTCGTTAAGAAATCTAATTGATGATGTGTTGGTGTTTTTAATAGTTGAACTAAAGTATGGTTTTGAGAAAGTAATTTAGAAATTTTTGAAATATTTCTTTCACTTATTGCTAGAAATAATTCTTCAGTTTGTTCTTCTTTAGGCAATAAAAGGTCGAATAATTGATAATGACCAATAACTGCAAAGTCTACATTAAGTTCAAGTTCCTTTTGAATGAAATCATGAATGTACTGATAACATTGCAACATATCATTTCTTGTTGGATTAAATATCTCTACACCTAAATTAGTAAATATATGTTCATTAATTGAAATAGGACCAGCGTATGTAACACGAGATGCTTTTAATTGATATTCGCGGCTATAATGCTGAATTTGATCAGTCCAGTCATTTCTTAAACTATAAAAAGCATCACCATTTTTCCAAATACTTCTAGTATCTAGACTATTTAAATCATCCTGAGTCAATTGTTTCCATTGTAGTTTTTCAATGAAGTTCATATCGATGACTTCAAAATCTTTAGAACTAAAATACTTTAAGAACTTAAGTTCCTTTTCTTTCTTATTAATAACGTCATCTTTATATTTTACATAATCCATATTATAAACCTCGCTTTTACTCTCTACCAAGTTAAAGTATTTTTTTAATTATAAATGATACTATAACATGCATAAACTAACTAATCAATTGAAAGTTCTGAATATTTAAATTATCAAACAACTATAAATTAAAAAAACCAAATTGCATATGCAATTTGGTTCGTCCGTATTTTATATTTCGTATATTATTCTATTTGTTGTGGTGTTCGGTGAACTAATAGTAGTATGAACACGATAAATACAAATACAGCAATCATTGTGAAGAATATCGTTCCGTTTGATATTTGAATAATTGTTCCGCCTAATATTGGTCCTATCATACTACCAATACTGAATGACATTGCGATCATTAAGTTTCCAGCGGGTAGGTTATGCTTTGGTGTTAAGTCTGTCATATAACTTACACCTAAACCATAAAATGATCCTGTAAAGAGTCCTGCAATTAAAAATAATCCCATCATTATAAAGGTTGTATTAGGTAAAAAGTCACCTAAGAGGAATATGATACTTCCAATTAAAGTTAAACAGAGTAATACTTTTTTTCTACCATGAATGTCACTAAACATTCCTAACGGTACTTGGAATAGAATAGCACCTAAGCTGAACGCTGGTAATATTAATGTGATACTCGTTACATCAAGACCATTTCTTAAACCATAAACTGGAAAGTTACTATGTAGTCCCGCTTCGAATAATCCATATAATAATGGAAACATGAAAGCAATCCATGATGTTTTTATGACGTCTCCGAAGTTTTTCAATGTATTAATCATGCTAATAGGACGCACATTCGATGAAGGAAATTCATTATGAATTAAAAGTACTAACGAAATGGTAATGATAGAGAGCATTGCTGAAAGAATAAATGGTAATGCTTCTGAAATGTCTACGAGTTTAGCTAATAAAGGTCCAAGCATAAACCCTGCTGAAAAACTGAATCCATATACTGAAATTGTTCTACCAAGTTTATGTTTCGGTGTCATATGTGTTAACCATGTTTGTGTACTAAAATGAAGCATGTTATCACCAACACCAATTAAAAGTCTTAAAATAAACCATATAGATAAAGTTTTTAATGTAGGGAATAACAATAAAGATAAGGCAACTATAGCGCCACCAATTAGTATCATATATTTAAAACCGGATTTACGTACAAGTCCTTCAATAAAGAATGAAGAAAGAAATACGCCAATATATAAAGAGGTTGCATGTATACCGTTTAATGAACTAGAAATGCCGTTACGTTCAAATATTACTGAAATTAATGGTAAGAGCATTCCTTGTGAGAAACCGGAGATAGCTACAATAATTGAAAGTATAATAAATAATTTTTTGAATGAAGAATTTTTCATTTGTTAGCCTCCCACTAAATTTTACATCTTAAGTATTTTATCATAGAGATAAATGACTTGATATATTTAAGTTACTTTTTAAAATTTAAATTAGAAAGTATGATAAAATAATATAAAATTATATAACCTGAGGAGTATTGAATAATGTATAAATATGAAGACGATAGTTTAATGTTACACACGGATTTATATCAAATCAATATGGGCGAAACTTATTGGAATGATGGGATTCATGAACGTAAAGCTATATTTGATCTATATTTTAGAAGTATGCCATTTAATAGTGGGTATGCTATTTTTAGTGGATTAGAGAGAATTGTACAATTTATTGAAAATTTCAAGTTTACAGATTCAGATATTGAATATTTGAGAGAAATTGGATATCAAGATGATTATTTAGATTATTTAAAAGCTTTACGTTTTACAGGTAACATTAGAGCGATGAAAGAAGGGGAGTTATGTTTTAATAATGAACCTCTCCTTAGAGTTGAAGCACCATTAATTCAAGCTCAACTAGTTGAAACAGCGCTATTAAACATCGTGAATTTCCAAACTTTAATTGCTACGAAAGCAAGTAGAATTAAGCAAGTGGTACGTGATGAAATTGTCATGGAATTTGGTACAAGAAGAGCACAAGAAATGGATGCTGCTATATGGGGTGCAAGAGCAGCGGTCATTGGGGGCTTTGACTCAACAAGTAATGTTAGAGCAGGTAAATTATTTGGTATTCCGATTTCTGGGACACATGCTCATTCAATGGTACAAACTTATGACGATGAATACATTGCTTTTAAAAAGTATGCTGAAAGACATAAAAATTGTGTTTTCCTCGTAGATACATTCCATACACTTAAATCCGGTGTACCAAACGCTATTAAAGTAGCAAAAGAGTTAGGCGATAAAATTAATTTTATAGGTATTCGATTAGACTCAGGTGATATTGCGTATTTATCTAAAGAAGCAAGAAGAATGTTAGATGAAGCGGGATTCACTGATGCAAAAATATTTGCTTCAAATGACTTAGATGAAGAAACAATCACAAGTTTAAAAGCACAAGGAGCAAAAGTTACAGCTTGGGGTGTAGGTACTAAACTTATTACCGCATATGATCAACCAGCTCTTGGTGCTGTATACAAACTTGTGGCAATTGAAGATGAGAATGGTGAACTTTCAGATCGTATTAAAATTTCTAACAATGCAGAAAAAGTTACGGTCCCTGGTAAGAAAAATGTCTATAGAGTTATTAATACTTTAACGAACAAATCTGAAGGAGATTATATAACTTTAGAACACGAAGAGCCAAACAAAGAAGAACGTTTAAAAATGTTCCATCCCGTTCATACTTATAAAATGAAATATATTAAAAACTTTAAAGCTGTTGATTTACATCACGATATTTTTACAAACGGTAAACTTGTTTATTCATTGCCAGAAATTAATGATATAAAACAATTTGCATTTGATAACCTTGAGATATTATGGGAAGAAAATAAACGTTATTTAAATCCTGAAGAGTACCCTGTAGACTTAAGTAAAGCTTGTTGGGATAATAAGAATAAAAAAATATTTGAAGTTGCAGAAAGAGTTGCCGAATCTATTAAGGATGTGGAACAGTAATGAGAGATTTGCAATCAATCATAGTTAAAGAAATGAATGTAAAAAAAGTAATAGACCCTAAAAGTGAATTTGAAGAGATTAAACATTTTTTGAAATCTTATATAAAAGCTCATAGTTTTGTGAAGTCATTAGTATTAGGTATTTCAGGCGGTCAAGATTCAACATTGCTAGGTAAAATAGCACAGTTAACAGTAGAAGAATTAAATGCTGAAGAAAATGAACAATATCAATTTATCGCTGTTAGATTGCCTTATGGTGAACAGTTTGATGAACAAGATACACAAGATGCTTTAGATTTTATTAATCCAAGCAAACGTATAACAGTGAATATTAAACCTGCAGTTCAAGCAAGTATTCAATCATTAAAAGAATCAGGTGTTGAACTTACAGATTTTCAAAAAGGAAATGAAAAAGCGAGAGAGCGCATGAAAGTTCAATATTCAATTGCTTCAGCACATAGCGGTATTGTACTAGGAACTGATCATTCGGCTGAGAATATTACTGGATTCTTCACTAAGTTTGGTGATGGTTCTTGTGATATAGCTCCTTTATTTGGCTTGAATAAAAGACAGGGTAAAGCAATCTTAAAATATTTAAATGGTCCAGAACATTTAATTAATAAAGTACCTACTGCTGATTTAGAAGAAGATAAACCAGCTTTACCAGACGAAGAAGCTTTGGGAGTAACTTATGATGTAATTGATGACTTTTTAGAAGGTAAAAAAATAAATGAAAAAGATCAAGAAATTATTCAGAATCATTATGTAAGAAATGCACATAAAAGAGAAATGCCTTATACAAGATATACTTGGCCAAAATAATGCGTGACTTTCATAAGTTTGATTGATAAAATAATTCCAGTATTTTAATAAATGGAGGGTTTGCATGTCAGCTATATTAGATAATCCATGGCTAATGGTACTTTCTATATTTGTAATTAATATAGTATATGTATCCTGTTTAACAATGAGAACGATTTTAACACTAAAAGGATATCGATATATAGCCGCTGCTGTGAGTGTACTTGAAGTAGTCGTTTATGTTATCGGGTTAGGTTTAGTAATAAATAGTCTTGACCAAATTCAGAATATATTAGCTTATGCACTTGGATTTGCAACGGGTATTATTGTAGGCATGAAGATAGAAGAAAAGATAGCATTAGGTTATATCGTTGTGAACGTTACAACTGCAGAATATGAAACAGATTTACCTAGAAAGTTGAGAGACTTTGGGTATGGTGTTACACATTATGTTGCAAAAGGAAGAGATGGAGATCGTCTTGTAATGCAAATATTAACACCACGTAGATTTGAATTGAAATTAATGGACACAATAAAACAGTTAGATTCAAAAGCTTTCATTATTGCATATGAACCTAAAAACATTCACGGTGGTTTCTGGGTTAAAGGTGTACGAAGTAAAAAATTAAAGGCGTATGATACTGATGAAGTTTAGAGTTGAAGAAAATGAAACGATAGAAATGTGTCTTAATAGAATGAAAGAACAAGGTTATACACCAGTGAAAAGATTTGAAAAACCTGTCTTTATCGAAAAGAAGAACGGTGATATTGAAGTACTTAGACAAGAAATACAATTTGTAGGCAAAAAAATGAATGATTAAATGATTATTTGAAATCAAAATACCCTTGGAAGTTAGTCGAAAAATATAACTTCCAAGGGTATTTTATTTTTATATTGTCTTTATTTTTTATGAAAAAACAAAGATGCGATTATAAGAACATATAAATTATAAATGGGAAACTACTTTCAATTTATTATCCGACTGTTACAATATATAATGAGAGAGATAAATGATTTAACAATCTAATTACGAACTTTATTTGATATTTTATAAATAATGTACGTGTTACAAAATGTTTGTTATAATGTAAATGACTAAAAAATGATAGGAGAATTTATCAATGATTGAACGTTATTCTAGAGAAGAAATGGCTAATATTTGGACTGAACAAAATCGTTTTGAAGCATGGTTAGAAGTTGAAATACTAGCGTGTGAAGCATGGAGCAAGTTAGGACATATTCCAGCTGAGGATGTTAAACTAATAAGACAAAATGCTAAAGTCGACGTTGATAGAGCTAAAGAAATTGAACAAGAAACGCGCCATGATGTCGTAGCGTTTACTAGACAAGTATCTGAAACATTAGGTGAAGAACGTAAATGGGTACATTATGGTTTAACGTCAACTGATGTTGTTGACACTGCGCTTAGTTATGTAATTAAACAAGCTAATGAAATTATAGAAAAAGATATAGAAAGATTTTTAGAAGTCTTAAAGAATAAAGCGATTGAACATAAGACAACGTTAATGATGGGTAGAACACATGGTGTACATGCTGAGCCAACAACATTTGGTATAAAAATGGCACTTTGGTATACAGAAATGAAACGTAACTTAGAAAGATTCAAACGTGTTCGTGAAGAAATTGAAGTTGGAAAAATGAGTGGTGCAGTTGGTACTTTTGCGAATATTCCACCTGAAATTGAAGAGCATGTATGTAAAGAATTAGGTTTAGATTATGCACCTGTTTCTACACAAACACTACAACGTGATCGCCATGCTTATTACATTGCAACTTTAGGCTTAATTGCAACTTCTATTGAAAAATTTGCAGTAGAAGTACGTGGTTTACAAAAAACTGAAACACGTGAAGTAGAAGAAGCATTTGCAAAAGGTCAAAAAGGATCATCAGCAATGCCACACAAACGTAATCCAATTGGATCTGAAAATGTAACAGGTTTAGCTCGTGTTATTAGAGGATATGTTACAACTGCATATGAAAATGTACCATTATGGCATGAAAGAGATATCTCTCATTCATCAGCTGAAAGAATCATGTTACCAGATGTTACAATTGCTTTAGATTACGCTTTAAATAGATTCACTAATATCATTGATAGATTAACTGTTTATCCTGAAAATATGAAACGTAATATCGATAAGACATTTGGACTTATTTATTCACAACGTGTTATGTTAACACTTATTAATAAAGGGATGGTTAGAGAAGAGGCTTATGATATCGTTCAGCCAAAAGCAATGGAGTCATGGGAAACACAAACACCATTTAGAACTCTAGTAGAACAAGACGAGAAAATTACGAACTTGTTAAGTGAAACTGAATTAGATGAATGTTTCGATGAAAAGCATCACTTAAATCAAGTAGATACTATATTTAGAAGAGCTGGTATTGAATAAAATTCTTTATACTGTACTTTAATAGGTTAGTGCGTTAAAATGCAATTAATGAACTTATATTAAACAGGGGTTGATTTTTTGCAAATCGAAAAATTAAGAGGTAAAGCATTAGACGAACTATTTGATGCTGTACTAACACTAGAGACTAGAGAAGAATGTTATCAATTTTTTGATGATTTATGTACTGTCAATGAATTACAGTCATTATCACAACGATTACAAGTTGCGAAAATGATCAAACAAGGATTCACATATGCACATATCGAGAAAGAATCTGGCGCATCAACTGCGACTATTTCTCGAGTTAAAAGATCTTTACAATGGGGTAATGATGCATACACGATGATACTTGAAAGAATGAATATTGATTTTGAAAAATAAATAGTATGAATACTTTTTAAGATTAGGATATAAATGTCCCAGAAATTTATTAAGAACAGAAACTCATTATTAATAATGAATTTCTGTTCTTATTTTTTATGAAAATATTACCCGAAAAGTAATAGACTTTGTTGGCATTTTTTTATGCGCATGCTTTCCGCGGGCAGGTAAGAGGTACGTTAAAAGCAGATTTGAATACAAAATGGAGCTTAAGACATAAATATCCTAAAACTTTAAAAAGAGCAGAAATTCATTATTAAAATTGAATTTCTGCTCTTATTTTTGTATAAAAACGGATATTTCTAACGATTTTGTAAGTGCTGACGCCTGAGGGAATAGTATGCGTGAGAGACTACAGGCTCGAACCATACCCCTAGGCAAGCATGCACGAACAAAATCGTAAGATTTTATAAAAATGGTTATTAGTAGTGATTTTGTAAAGTGCTGACGCCTAAGAGAATAGTATGAGTGAGAGACTACAGGCTCGAACCATACCTAGGCAAGCATGCACGAACAAAATCGTAAGATTTTTATAAAACTAGTTTATTGGTAGTGATTTTGTAAAGTGCTGACGCCTGTGGGAATAGTATGAGTGAGAGACTACAGGCTCGAGCCATACCCCTAGGCAAGCATGCGCGAACAAAATCGTAAGATATGCTTATTTATTTTGATTAATTATTAAAATAGTAATATAATAATTAAATTCAGTAAATTAAGGAGCGTTACACATGAAGAAACTATTTTTAATCGTTGGAATAACTTCTATAGTGTTAAGTGCATGTGACGTAAATAATGATTCAAGCAATCATTCAAATACAGAGGATAAATCATCTACAGAAGAACAATCTAATGGTCAAAATAACAAAAGTAATCAAAAAAATGAGCAACCTAATATTAAGAAGAAAGATGGCATAACTTATGTTGATGGTCATGTTTTCGCAAATAAGAAAGTAGACTTACCTAGTGATTACGCACCAGGTGAAAATAGAACTGCAAGAAATCAATTGAACCAACTGATTCAAGATGCTAGAAATGATGGATTAGATGTTGTTTTTAGAAGTGGATACCGTTCATATGAAGAACAAGAACAGTTATATAATGATTATGTAGCAAGAGATGGAGAAAAAGCAGCAAATCAATATAGCGCGAAACCAGGTAAATCTGAACATCAAACTGGATTAGCATTTGATGTGGGATCTAATAAAGCGACTGATGATTTTAGAAAATCTTTTGGTAATACAAACGAAGGAAAATGGATTAAAGAGCATGCACATAAATATGGTTTTATCGTGAGATATCCTAATGGTAAAGAGAACATTACAGGTTATCAATATGAACCTTGGCATTTAAGATATGTAGGTAAAGATTTAGCAAATGAAATAAATAAGCAAAATACAACATTAGAAGAATACTATAATTATGGTATGTAAGAAGCGAAAAGTTCGCTTCTTTTTTTATGTGAATTAACCTATTTAGTTTCGGAATTTAAAGGTAAAAATGCTATAATTAATCTTATGATATTTAAAGGAGTTTAACTATGTACGATATAAAGTTATGGAAACATGTGTTTAAATTAGATCCTGCTAAATCCATTACAGATGAGGATTTAATGATGGTATGTGAATCTGGTACTGACGCCATTATAATTGGTGGTACAGATAATGTTACAGAAGATAATGTATTAAATCTTATGAGTCGTGTTAGACGCTATCCATTACCATGTGCTTTAGAAATTTCTAATATTGAAAGTGTTGTACCTGGTTTTGATTTTTATTTTGTACCGAGTGTATTAAATAGTAATAAAGTTGATTACCACAATGGTATACTTCAACAAGCAATAAAGAAATATGGTTACATGATGGACTTTGATGAAATATTTCTTGAAGCTTATGTCGTCATGAATGAGGATAGTAAAGTTGCTAAACTGACAGAAGCTAGAACTCAATTGGATATTGAAGATTTGATAAGTTATGCAAGAATGGTCGACAAGTTATATCACATGCCAATATTTTATTTAGAATATAGTGGGAAATATGGAAATGTTGATGAAGTGAAAGAAGTGAAAGAACATTTAGAAAATGCTCAGTTAATATATGGTGGGGGCATTAACAATAAAGAAAAAGCTAAAGAGATGGCTGAATTTGCTGATACAATCGTTGTTGGCAATATTATATATAAAGATTTGAAGAAAGCTTTACAAACAGTAAAAGTAAAACAATAAAGGAAGGTTTTTATGAACGCATTGTTAGATAGAATGAATGACGAACAAAAACAAGCAGTCCAAACAACTCAAGGCCCATTACTTATTATGGCAGGTGCTGGTAGTGGTAAGACAAGAGTGTTAACACATAGAATCGCATATTTATTAGATGAAAAAGAAGTTAATCCTTACAATGTGTTGGCTATTACATTTACAAATAAAGCAGCTAAAGAGATGAAAGAAAGAATTAGTCATTTAGTTGGACCTGAAGCTGAAAGCATTTGGATTTCAACATTCCACTCAATGTGTGTAAGAATCTTAAGACGCGACATTGATCGAATAGGAATTGAAAGAAACTTTACTATTATTGATCCTACTGACCAAAAATCTGTTATAAAAGAAATTTTGAAAAAGGAAAACATAGATAGTAAAAAGTATGAACCTAGAACATTTATTGGAGCAATATCAAACCTCAAGAATGAATTAAAGACTGCTGAAGATGCAGAAAAAGAAGCAAATGATTTCTATGCAATGATGGTTGCACGTGTATATAAAGGATATCAAAATAAATTATTGAGAAATCATGCGTTGGATTTTGATGATTTAATTATGATGACGATTCAACTGTTTGATCGTGTACCTGAAGTATTAGAATTTTATCAAAATAAATTCCAATATATTCATGTGGATGAATATCAAGATACAAACAAAGCGCAGTATACACTTGTTAATTTATTAGCAAGTAAATTTCAAAATATTTGTGTAGTGGGTGACTCTGACCAATCTATTTATGGTTGGAGAGGCGCGGATATTAAAAATATTTTATCGTTTGAAGAAGATTATCCAAAAGCACAAACAATCTTTTTAGAACGCAATTACAGGTCTACAAAAACGATTTTAACAGCTGCTAATGAAGTAATACGTAATAATTCAGAGCGTAAACCAAAAGCTTTATGGACAGATAATACATCAGGTGAAAAAATTAAATATTATGAAGCTACAACTGAAAGAGACGAAGCGGAATACGTTATTCGTGAAATCTTAAAGAAAAAACGAGAAGGCTATAATAATCAAGATATAGCTATATTATATAGAACGAATGCTCAATCTCGTGTACTTGAAGAAACATTCTTGAAATCAAATATTCCTTATACAATGGTTGGCGGAACGAAATTCTATGATCGTAAAGAAATTAAAGACATACTTAGTTATTTAAGATTAGTATCAAACAGTAATGATGATATAAGTTTTGAAAGAATTATTAATACACCTAAACGTGGTGTAGGTCCAACATCTGTTCAAAAAATCGCACAATATGCAGCTATGAATAACTTGAGTTACTTTGATGCTTTAGGTGAAGTTGATTTTATAGGATTATCTAAAAAGGTCACTCAAGAGGGTGCTGATTTTTATGAGATGATGAATAACTTAATGCAACAGCAAGAGTTTTTATCTATTACTGAACTTGTTGAACAAATATTAGATAAATCTGGATATAGACGTATGCTTGAAAATGAACAAACTATTGAATCTCAAAGTAGACTTGAAAATATTGATGAATTCTTATCAGTTCCTAGAGACTATGAGAAAAATACACCTATAGAAGAACAATCACTTATGAATTTCTTAACAGATTTATCATTAGTTGCAGATGTTGATAATGCTGATCTAGAAGCGGGCGTTACATTGATGACAATGCACTCTGCAAAAGGATTAGAATTTAAAGTTGTCTTTATAATTGGTATGGAAGAAAGTATTTTTCCACACTTTAGAAGTTTACAATCTGGCGAAGAACATGAAATGGAAGAAGAGCGAAGAATAGCATATGTTGCTATAACACGTGCTGAACAAGAGCTTCATTTATCTCACGCCACAACGCGTACTTTATTTGGTAGATCTCAAGCTAATATGAAATCTAGATTCTTAAAAGAAATTCCAGAAGATTTACTGGATGGTGTTAAGCCGAAAACTTCATTTAAAACAAAACAGACTTCTGCACCGAAACGTGGATTTGCAGGACGTATGAATACGCAACAAAAACCAGAAACTTCATGGAATGTCGGTGATAAAGTTACTCATAAATCATGGGGAGAAGGTATGGTCAGTGCTGTAAATGATAAAAATGGTTCAGTTGAATTGGATATTATATTCAAAAAAGAAGGACCAAAACGTTTATTAGCTCAATTTGCACCAATTGAGAAAAAGGGAGAGTAAACTATGGATGAATTAAAAACAAGAGTTGAAGAACTCCATCAACTGTTACATCGTTATAATCGCGAATATCATGTATTAGATAACCCAACTGTACCTGATAGTGAATACGATAAGTTATTAAATGAATTAATTTCTATAGAAGAACAGCATCCTGAATTAAAGACGGCTGATTCACCAACTGTTAGAGTTGGTGGACCACCGTTATCTCAATTTGAAAAAATTAATCACGACACGCCTATGTTGTCTTTAGGGAATGCTTTTAATGAGGAAGACTTAAAAAAGTTTGACCAACGAGTTAAAGAAAAAGTAAATCATGTTAAATACACTTGTGAATTGAAAATTGATGGGCTTGCAGTTTCACTAAAGTATGTTAACGGACGCTTTGTGCAAGGCTTAACACGAGGTGATGGTACAACAGGTGAAAATATAACCGAAAACTTAAAAACAATACATGCAATCCCTTTAACAATTAAAGAACCACTATCTATAGAAGTTCGTGGTGAAGCATTTATGCCTAGAAAGTCATTTATGTCTTTAAATGAAATTAAAGAGCAAAAAGGTGAACAACTTTTTGCCAATCCAAGAAATGCAGCTGCAGGTTCTTTAAGACAGCTCGATTCTAAATTAACCGCAAAAAGAAAACTTGATATATTTCTATATAGTGTAAATGATTTGACAGAAATAGAAGCGGCTAGTCAATCTGAAGCATTGAATAATTTAGACGAATTAGGATTCAAAACGAATAAAGAAAGAGAAACTTTTGATGATATTGATGGGGTCTTATCTTTTATTAGTAAATGGACGGAACAAAGAAATCAACTGTCCTACGATATTGATGGTATAGTCATAAAAGTAGATGACCTCAGTCAGCAAGAAGAACTGGGCTTTACACAAAAGTCTCCGAGATGGGCAATTGCATATAAATTCCCAGCTGAAGAAGTGTTAACAACTTTAAAAGATATTGAGCTTAGTATTGGAAGAACTGGTGTCGTAACACCTACAGCAATACTAGAACCTGTTAAAGTAGCAGGGACAACTGTATCAAGAGCATCTTTACATAATGAAGACTTAATACACGAAAAAGATATTCGTATAGGTGATAAAGTTATTATCAAAAAAGCTGGAGATATTATACCTGAAGTTGTTAGAAGCATTGCTGAAGATAGAACTGACGATAGTGAAGTTTACCATATGCCAACGCACTGTCCTAGCTGTGAACATGAGCTAGTCAGAATTGAAGGAGAAGTTGCGTTAAGATGTATAAATCCTAAATGTCCTGCACAACTTGTTGAAGGTATGATTCACTTTGTTTCTAGACAAGCAATGAATATTGATGGTCTAGGTGATAAAATAATAGAACAACTTTATCAAAATGATAAAATTAAAGATGTTGCTGATTTATATTACTTAACAGCAGAAGATTTGTTACCTTTAGAACGTATGGGTGAGAAAAAAGTTCATAATTTATTAACTGCAATCGAAGCATCAAAAGAAAAGTCTTTAGAACATTTATTGTTCGGATTAGGTGTTAGACATCTTGGAACAAAAGCTAGTAGAATTATATCTGAAAAATATGAATCAATTGATCGATTATTTGAAGTGACAATTGATGATTTAACATTAATACCTGATGTAGGGCATAAGATGGCTCAATCACTTGTTACTTATATGGAAAATGAAGATATTAAAGTATTAATAGACAAGCTAAAAAAGAAAAATGTTAATATGTCTTATACAGGTACAAAACAATCTGAAATAGAAGGTCATCCTGATTTTAGTGGAAAAACATTTGTGTTAACTGGTAAAATGGCAGAGATGTCAAGACCAGAAGCTACAAAAGTAATCCAATCACTTGGTGCAAAAGTAACAGGAAGTGTAACAAAAAATACAGATGTTGTTATTGCTGGTGAAGATGCAGGTTCCAAACTAGAAAAAGCTGAAAAATTAAATATCGAAGTTTGGTCAGAAGAAGATTGGTTAAACAAATATCGTAATATCAATGAATAGAGGTTAAAGATATGAAAAAAGGGTTTCTTATTTTAGCGTCTGTAATATTGCTTTCAGCATGTTCATCAGATACTACTCAAAAAGCAGATCAAGAAAAATCTGATAAAGAAAAAGAGCAAACAAAACAAATATCTACAGGTATGCAAATTTCTAGCGATTATTACCGTACTTTATTACCATTCAAAGTCAGTGCTGCTAGAGGATTAACACAAGACAACATGATTTCAAGTTATAACAGTGAAGCATTCGAAAGTGGTTTGTTAGATATAAGTAAACAAACATTTTCACCAGATGATTACCTATATAGAGATGGACAGTTTTTAGATAAAGATACTGTAAGTGCGTATTTAGCACCTAAATATACTAAAGCAGAAATTAAAGATATGAGTGATGAAGAAAAAGAGCAAAGTAAAGCTAAAGAAAACCTAGGACTCAATCCAACGCATGATGGAGAAACAGATCCTGAAAAAATAGCAGAAAACTCACCTACATACTTATCTCATATAATCGAACAAGATTATTTCACAGAAAGTGATGCTAAAAAACAAAAAATATCTGGAATGACAATTGGATTAGCAATGAATAGTGAATATGTTTATCAAAAAGAAGATTATGGTGAAACTTATACTAAAAACTTAGATAATAAAGAAGTTCAGAAAAAAGGTAAAGAAATGGCTGAAGAAATATTATCTCGCTTACGTGTAAGAGATGATCTTAAAAATGTTCCTATTAATTTCGCTATCTTCATTCAATCAGGTGAAGGTGATATTAAACCTGGAAAATTTGTTGCCCATGCATCTAGTGAAGGCGGTAAAAGAACAGTAAAAAGTTGGGAAAAAATTAATCAAAAACATGTTACACTCCCATCTTCTGAAGCATCAAACTTAGATAAAAATTTAAATACTAATTTTGAACAGTTTAATCAAGACTTACAAAAGTACTTCCCGAATTTCACACAATCAGTTGGTACTGGTAAGTTTGATGATGATAAACTTACTGAACTTGAAGTGAAAATTCCACTTGATTATTATGGAAAAGCTGAAGTAATAGGGGTTACACAATATGTAGCTGATTTATCTCAAAAATATTTCAAAGGTGTAGATGATATTGAAATATCAATTGTTGATGGGGAAGAACCACAAGCTTTAATTACAAAAGATAAAGACGATGATGAACCACAAATTCATATTTATAAATAGTGATTAGAACAGAAATTTGTTTTATAAAAATGTTTCTCTATAACAAAAAAAGCTCTGAACAACCTTTAATAGGGTGTTCAGAGCTTTTTGTTTAATTAGTCTTCTTTTAAAATACGATTCATATGATCTAAACTATCAATAACTTCTTTTGTTGGTTTTTTAGTAAATGAACTTACTACTACTGTAACAACGATGTTCGTAAAGAAACCTGGAATGATTTCATATAGTTCGAATATGCCGCCATGACTCTTCATCATAATCCAGAATAATACAACGATAGAAGAAGTAACCATACCTGCAATAGCACCGTTCTTAGTTAAACCTTTCCAATATAATGACATTAATACAAGTGGACCAAATGCAGCACCAAATCCTGCCCAAGCATTACCTACAAGGTTTAAGATTGTGTCGTTTGGTGTCCATGCAAGTAATATAGCTATAATTGCAACTAATAATACTGCAAATCTACCTATCAAAACAAACTCTTTATCACGGTCTGCTTCAAGACCACGCTTTTTAGTTATGATTCTGTAGAAGTCTTGTGTTAAAGCACTTGATGTTACTAATAATTGTGAAGATATTGTACTCATAATAGCTGCTAAAATAGCTGCTAAGAAGAATCCACCAACTAATGGATGGAACAATACTTGACTCATTAAAATAAATATTGTTTCTGGATTATCGATTGTATGACTTGTTTCATGAATGTAAGCAATACCTGTTAAACCTACTAAACATGCACCAATTAATGAAATAGCCATCCAACCTATACCAAAACGTCTAGCTTTAGGTAATAATTTGTGAGATTTAATTGACATAAATCTTACTATAATATGTGGTTGTCCAAAATAACCAAGTCCCCATGCAATTAGACCAATAATACTAATAGCTGAAGTACCTTTAAATAAATCTAAGTTTGATGGTTTAACTTCTGCCACTGTATTAAAAGTGTCTAAACCATTTAATGTTAATAATGCCGCAATAGGTACCATTACCATTGCTATTAACATAATCACACCTTGGAAGAAGTCTGTAAGTGAAACAGCTAAATATCCTCCAAAGAATGTATATAATACAACTATACCACCCGTTATGATAATACCTAGTCTGTAGTCAACTCCGAAAGCACTTTCGAATAAAGTACCACCAGAAACCATACCTACTGAGGTATACAACGTAAAGAATACTACGATAATAATCCCTGAAATAATTTTTAATACATGTGTATCATCTGCGACACGTTTCTCAAAGAAATCTGGAATTGTAATTGCATTTCCAGTATGTTCAGTATAAACACGTAATTTCGGTGCTACTAATATGTAATTTAACCATGCACCTACTGTTAAACCGATTGCTAACCATGTTGCTGATAATCCAATGTTGTAAACTTCACCTGGAAGTCCCATAATCATCCAACCACTCATATCGGATGCACCAGCGGATAATGCTGTTACGTAAGGACCTATACTACGGCCACCTAGCATGTACTCATCTAAATTGCTTGTTGATTGTTTATAAGCATAATAACCAATTGCTAATAAAACTACAAAGTAGACTATAATCATGAAGTAAGTCTGCCAGCCTGAAGCAACTCCAGAACTAGCGTCAATTTGTCCTAAAATAAACATATTCCCGCTCCTTTATTTTTTATATTTTTTAAAGTTGCACGTTGACCATTATACACAACTGAAATAATAATCAAAGGGTAAAAAGTAACTTTTGTGCATATCCAGTCTACCATGTTTATTAAATTGTGTCACAATTTGTCCACAAATATAAATTATGATAAGTTGCTTAATAGCTTGTACTATAAGCGTTTCCGCAAGATGTGATTTAATATTTTTATAAGTCTAAATTTTAATGAATAAAATTTTAAAAAGAATTTTAATTTTTTAATATTTTTTCCATTTCGCCGAACTTTTTAATGTCTTCAGGAGCTTTCGTAAATAGACTGACTAATATTGTTAATACGAGACTTGATATAAATCCTGGAATAATTTCATAGAATTCAAAAATGCCACCGTGATCTTTCATGTAGATCCAGAAAATAACAACGATTGAACCAGATAAAATACCTGCAATTGCTCCATATTTAGTGAGTCGTTTCCAATATAAAGATAACAAGACGAGTGGGCCAAAAGCTGCACCAAATCCAGCCCATGCATTACCAACTAAATTTAAAATCGTATCATTTGGGTTCCAAGCTATGTACATTGCAACTATTGAAACGATTAATACTGATAAGCGTCCTACAAGAACGAATTCTTTTTCGTGATCTTTATCTTGTAATGTTTTGCCTCTCATTAACATATAAAAATCTTGAGTTAATGCACTTGAAGTTACAAGAAGTTGAGAAGAAATTGTACTCATTATGGCAGCTAAAATTGCTGCTAAGAAGAAACCAGCAATTAATGGATGAAACAAAATCTGGCTCATAACAATGAATATTGTTTCAGGATTATCCACTTTTACATTTGTTTGTTCGACAAAAGCAATGCCAAGAAGTCCTGTAATACATGCTCCGATTAATGAAATTGCCATCCAAGATATTCCAATTTTACGAGCTTTAGGCATAAGTTTATGTGATTTAATAGACATAAAACGTACTATTATATGTGGTTGTCCAAAATATCCTAATCCCCAAGCAAGTAAACTGATAATGCCAACAGTCGTCGTACCTTTAAACCAATCTAAGTTCGTTGGCTTGAGTTGACCGACTTCTGCAAAAGTATCTAGTCCATTTAATTTTAATAAAGCTACTATTGGAACAAGGACTAAAGCAAGTATCATAATGACACCTTGAAAGAAATCAGTTAATGAAACGGCGAGATAACCACCAAATAATGTGTATAGAATAACGATACTCGCAGCTATTAATAGACCTACGTGGTAATCTATACCGAAAGCACTGTTGAATAACACACCACCTGCAACCATTCCTGAATGTGTGTATAAAGTGAAAAATACTATAATAACTAGTCCGGAAATCACTTTTACAATTCTTGTATTATCTGATAAACGCTTTTCAAAATAGTCAGGTAAAGTTATCGCATTATCGGTTAACTCAGTATAAATTCTTAATCGAGATGCAACGAGCATATAATTTAACCAAGCACCGATTGTAAGTCCTATCGCTATCCAAGTTGCAGATAAACCAGTACTATAAACGGAACCAGGTAACCCCATGATCATCCAACCACTCATATCTGAAGCACCTGCTGATAGGGCAGTTACTAATGGCCCTAAGTCTCTACCACCCAACATATATTCATCGAGCGTACTCGTCGAACGTTTGTAAGCATAAAATCCAATTGCTAGTAGAATTGCAAAATAAACAGCAATCATGACATATGTTTCCCAAGTAGTTTCGACCTTAACATTCTTAAATGCATTTCCAAGTATAAACATGAAAAACCACCTCTCACTCATTGACATAAAATTCAGAAAAAATTCTGATAATTTATTATACACAATGTATACGCTTTCATGAAGCTAATTTTCAATAACTTTAGATTTTTATATGAAAATTTGGTAAAATTGTATGATGTTAGATTAACTAAGGAGGCGTCGCACATGACGAAGGTAACATCTGAGCAAGTTGAACATGTTGCTAATTTAGCTAGACTTGAAGTTTCACAAGACGAAGTCAATGAATTCACAAAATCTTTAGAGAAGATCTTAAACTTTGCAGGACAATTAGATGAAGTAGATACTGAAAATGTTGAACCAACATTCCATGTATTGGATTTACAAAATGTTCTAAGAGAAGATAAGAGTGAATTAGGAATTCCTCAAGAACAAGCATTACTTAATGCTAAAGAAAAAGAAGCGGGACAATTTAAAGTTCCAGCTATTATGAATGAGGAGGACTAAGGCATGACAATTCGTTATGAAACAATTGAGCGTTTATCAGAAATGATTAAAAATAAAGAAATTAAGCCATCTGAAATTGTAAGAGATATTTTTGAAGCAATTGAAGCAGATGATATAAATGTCAAAGCATTCTTAGCTTTAAACAAAGAAGAAGCAATTAAAAAGGCTGAAGAACAAGATAAACTACAAGCTGAAGATAAAATGGAAGGTAAGTTGTTTGGTATTCCAATGGGTATCAAAGACAACATTATTACTGAAGGTGTAGAAACTACATGTGCAAGTAAAATGTTAGAAGGCTTTATTCCTATTTATGAATCAACAGTGATGAAACAATTAAATGCTGAAAATGGTATTTTAGTTGGTAAATTAAATATGGATGAATTCGCAATGGGTGGTTCAAATGAGAACTCTTACTTTAAGACAACTGTTAACCCATTTGACCATAAAGCAGTACCTGGTGGATCATCAGGTGGTTCAGCTGCAGCAGTAGCAGCAAGCTTAGTACCATTTGCTTTAGGTTCAGATACAGGTGGCTCAATTCGTCAACCAGCATCTTATTGTGGTGTAGTAGGTATGAAACCTACATACGGTCGAGTATCACGTTTTGGTTTAGTAGCATTTGCATCTTCACTAGATCAAATTGGCCCAATTACACGTAGTGTTAAAGACAACGCATTAATTTTAGAAACTATTTCTGGACATGATGCTCAAGACTCAACAAGTGCACCAATTGAAAATGTGGATTTCACATCTGAAATTGGTAAAGATATTAAAGGATTAAAAATAGCTGTTCCAGAAGAATTTATGGGATCTGGTGTTTCTGAAGATGTTAAGAACTCAGTTAATGAAGCAGTTAAGACACTTGAGTCACTTGGTGCAACTGTAGACCGTGTATCATTACCAAATACGAAATATGGTGTTGCGAGTTACTATATTATTGCCTCTTCTGAAGCTTCAGCTAACTTAGCTCGATTCGATGGTATCCGTTATGGTTATCATTCAAAATCAGCTCATACACTTGAAGAATTATATAAAAAGTCTCGTGGAGAAGGTTTTGGAGATGAAGTTAAACGACGTATTATGTTAGGAACATTTGCATTAAGCTCAGGTTATTACGATGCTTACTACAAAAAAGCTCAAAAAGTACGTACTTTAATAAAACAAGATTTTGAAAAAGTATTTAATGACTATGATGTTATCGTAGGACCAACTGCACCAACAACAGCATTTAACATTGGTGAACAAGTTGATGATCCATTGACAATGTATGCTAATGATATTTTAACAATCCCAGTTAACTTAGCAGGTGTACCTTCTATCTCAATTCCTTGTGGTAAATCAAATGGTCGTCCAATTGGTTTACAAATTGTTGGTAAACCATTCGATGAAAAAACATTATACAAAGTTGCTTATCAATACGAAACTCAATTTAACTTACATGATGACTATAAAACATTACAAGGAGTGTGAATCTGAATGCATTTTGAAACAATAATCGGCTTAGAAGTACACGTCGAACTAAAAACAGAATCAAAAATGTTTTCACCATCACCAGCTCATTTTGGTGCGGAACCTAATACAAATACAAACGTAATTGACTTAGCATATCCAGGTGTCTTACCAGTAGTTAACAAGACTGCTGTGGACTGGGCTATGCGTGCAGCAATGGCATTAAACATGGACATTGCTAAAGAATCTAAATTCGATAGAAAAAACTATTTCTATCCAGATAATCCAAAAGCTTACCAAATTTCTCAATTCGATCAACCAATCGGCGAAAATGGTTGGATTGATATTGAAGTAGACGGAGAAACAAAACGTATCGGTATTACGCGTTTACACATGGAAGAAGATGCGGGTAAACTATCACATAAAGATGGTTACTCATTAGTGGATTTAAACCGTCAAGGTACGCCATTAATTGAAATCGTATCAGAACCAGATATTCGTTCACCTAAGGAAGCTTATGCTTATTTAGAAAAATTACGTGCAATCATCCAATATACAGGCGTCTCTGACTGTAAAATGGAAGAAGGATCTTTACGTTGTGATGCAAACATATCATTACGTCCATATGGTCAAGAAGAGTTCGGTACTAAAGCAGAGCTTAAGAACTTAAACTCATTTAACTATGTACGTAAAGGTTTAGAACATGAAGAAAAACGCCAAGCAGAAGTATTATTAGCAGGCGGAGAAATTTTACAAGAAACACGTCGTTTTAACGAATCAACAGGAGAAACAATTTTAATGCGTATAAAAGAAGGTTCAGATGATTATCGTTACTTCCCAGAACCAGACTTAGTACCATTATATGTTGATGATGAATGGAAAGAACGTGTTCGTAAGACAATTCCTGACTTACCAGACGTACGTAAAGAACGTTACGTAAATGATTTAGGGTTGCCAGCATATGATGCTCATGTATTAACTTTAACTAAAGAAATGTCAGATTTCTTTGAAGAAGCTATTAAACATGGCGCAGATGTTAAATTAACTTCAAACTGGTTAATGGGTGGCGTAAATGAATACTTAAACAAAAATCAAATAGAATTAAACGATACTGCACTTACACCTGAAAACTTAGCAGGAATGATTAAGCTAATAGAAGACGGTACAATGAGTAGTAAAATCGCTAAAAAAGTATTCCCAGAATTAGCACAAAATGGTGGAGACGCTCATCAAATTATGAAAGACAAAGGTCTTGTTCAAATTTCAGACGAAGCGACATTATTAGGATTTGTTACTGAAGCTTTAGATAACAATCCACAATCAGTAGAAGACTTTAAAAATGGTAAAGGTAAAGCAATGGGCTTCTTAGTTGGTCAAATTATGAAAATTTCAAAAGGACAAGCTAACCCACAAGTTGTTAACCAAATACTAAAATCAGAATTAGAAAAAAGATAAATATAAAGATATAAGTTAGAATTGAGAGACTTATATTAATTAACGCTCATTCATTAGCTAAACCTAATGTATGAGCGTTTTTTTGTATTGTGTAAGGTACAAAATTCCGAGAAATGTCCGTAAGAGGGGTGCTAAGGGACAAAATTCCGAGAAATGTCCGTAAGAGGTAGTGTAAGGGACAAAATTCCGAGAAATGTCCGTAAGAGGTGTTGTAAGGGACATAATTCCGAGAAATGTCCGTAAGAGGTGTTGTAAGGGACAAAATTCCGAGAAATGTCCGTAAGAGGTAGTGTAAGGGACATAATTCCGAGAAATGTCCGTAAGAGGTGCTGTAAGGGACAAAATTCTGAGAAATGTCCGTAAGAGTGGTGCTGTTAAGGAGCACAATTCAGAATTCTGCCAGTAAGAACAACCTATTTACGCTCTATTATTTGCTGAAAATAACTTTCTTCATTTATGTTATTGCTTGCATGGTCGTTGAGTTAAAGTACAATGGTAATAAATCATATTGATAATGGAGGACTGACTGCACATGACACAATTAAAAATTGCTAAAAATGAAAATGAAGTTAATTTAGAATTAAGTCAAGCTAATAGACATGGTTTAATTGCTGGTGCTACTGGTACTGGGAAGACAATTACTTTAAAAGTTTTGGCTGAGCAATTCTCAAAAGCTGGTGTTCCTGTTTTTATGTCTGATATTAAAGGGGATATTTCTAGCATAGCTGAATCTGGTTCTATCAATGACAAAATTCAAGAACGACTAGACTTATTAAAGCTTGATGATTATAGCAATAATGCCTATCCTGTAACTTTATTTGATGTTTTTCAAAAAAATGGTGTTCCTGTAAGAACAACTATTACAGAAATGGGTCCTCTTTTAATTGGTAAATTATTAGACTTGAATAATACTCAGCTTGGTGTTTTAGATATTGTATTTAAAGTTGCTGATGAGAGTGGACTATTACTAATTGATATGAAAGACTTTAAAGCACTCTTAAAAGAAATAAATGCTAATAGGGCAGAGTATGCTGAAAAGTACGGAAATATTTCTTCTGCTTCTATAGGTGCGATTCAACGTTCGTTGTTAAGATTAGAATCTGAAGGTGCAGAAACTTTCTTTGGTGAACCAGCGCTAGAGTTAGAAGATTTTATTAAATTTGATGAGTCTGGTAAAGGTATGATTAACGTATTAGACGCATCTGTTTTGTATCAAAAACCAAAATTATATGCAACATTCTTATTGTGGTTATTATCTGAATTATTCGAGAGTCTACCTGAAGTTGGAGATCCTGAAAAGCCTAAAATTGTGTTCTTCTTTGATGAAGCTCATTTATTATTTAATGATAGTTCCAAGGAACTTATTGAAAAAGTTGAACAAGTTGTACGATTAATTCGTTCTAAAGGTGTAGGGATTTATTTTGTAACTCAAAATCCAATTGATATACCTGAATCTGTTCTCGGACAACTTGGTAACAGAGTTCAACATGCATTAAGAAGTTATACACCTAAAGACCAAAAAGCAATTAAAAGTGCAGCACAAACATTCAGACAAAATGAAAATTTTGATACAGCTCAAGTGATTGGAGAACTAAAAACTGGTGAAGCTCTTATTTCATTTTTAAATGAAGAAGGACAACCAAATATAGTTGAACGTGCATTTATCCGTCCACCAGAAAGTAAAATTGGTGTAATTGATGAACATGTTAAAAAAGACCTTATAAATAACTCACCATTGAACGAAACTTATAAAGAAACATTTGATCGAGAAAGTGCTTTTGAAATGCTGCAGAAAAAAATAGAAAAGCAACCAGAAACATCTGAAGAAAGTAAAAGTTCTAAGAAAACTAAAAATACACAAAAAGACTCAGAACCAAAGAAAAAAGAGAAGTCTTCCCAATTCCAAAAAGAAACATCAAAACTACTTTCTACGGTAGGGAGACAAATTGGAAGAGAAATTGTGAGAAATATTTTTGGAACAAAAAGACGCTAATCATTTTTTACTTTCTTATATTTAACATTTGCTTTAATATAAAGATATAAGAAAATACAAGAGGGATCACAATGAAGAAAAAAGCTAGGATCATTTATAACCCAACATCAGGAAGAGAAGTATTTAAAAGGGCATTACCTGATGTGTTAATTAAATTAGAACAAGCTGGATACGAGACAAGTGCACATGCTACCACAAGTGCTGGTGATGCAACAAATGCAGCTAGAGAAGCTTTAAAGTACGATTATGATGTTATCATTGCAGCTGGTGGAGATGGTACATTAAATGAAGTGATTAATGGGATAGCAGAAGCTAAAAAACGTCCTAAATTAGGATTAATTCCTATGGGTACTGTAAACGATTTTGGTAGAGCGCTACTTATACCGAATAGTATTATGGAAGCCGTTGATACGATTATTAAAGGTGATTTAGTTCCAGTTGATGTAGGTAAAATGAATAATCGTTATTTTATAAACATTGCTGGTGGCGGAAAAATCACAGAAGTATCATATGAAGCACCAAGTAAACTTAAAACGATGGTAGGTCCATTAGCCTATTATATTAAAGGTTTAGAGATGCTACCTCAAATTAAAGCAACAGATATTCGCATTGAATATGATGGAAATGTATTTCAAGGTGAAGCAATGATGTTCTTAATTGGCCTAACAAATTCTATCGGAGGATTTGAAAAGCTTGTACCTGATGCAGATATTAATGATGGAAATTTCACATTGCTCATTTTAGAAAAAGTGAACATTGCTGAACTAGGTCATATTATGACGCTTGCTTCAAGAGGAGATCACATCAATCACCCTAAAGTTCATTATTCAAAAGCTAAAACAATAAACGTTTCATCATTTGAACAAATTCAATTAAATGTTGATGGAGAATTTGGTGGCGTATTACCTGCTAATTTCTTGAACTTAAAACAACATATAGAAGTATTCTCTAAACTTGAAAGAGTGAAGAGGGAGCATGGTATTGAAACGGTAGAAAAAGAACGAGAAAGATTACACGAAGAACTAACAGAAGAATAAATACATAGGGACATTATTTTGTCCCTTTTTTCTATGTTTAACGTGAAAGAAGGAGTTATTATGGCAGGTATAGTTAATAAAAACGAAATATACACAGGACAAGTGATCGATTTTACACATGAAGGACATGGTGTTGTTAAATTTGATCGTTATCCTATTTTCGTACCTAATGCAATAAAAGATGAAACGATTGAATTTAAAGTTATTAAAGTAAAAAAGCAATTCGCTATCGGTAAATTAATAACAATTAAAGAAGCATCTGAAAAAAGAATTGAACCACCATGTGAGTATTATAGCGTGTGTGGAGGATGCCAACTTCAACATTTGAGCTATAGGGCGCAATTAGAAATGAAAAAAGAACAAGTTGTAAACTTATTTAAACGTAAATCAAACTTTGAAGATACGGTTATTCATGAAACAATCGGAATGGAAAATCCATGGCAATATCGAAATAAATCACAAATACCAGTGGGTAAGAATGAACAAGGCGAAATTGAGTTGGGTTTCTATAGACAGAGAAGCCATGATATCGTAAATATTGACCATTGTATGATACAAGATGAAAAACATGATCAAATTATGATTAAACTTAAAGCTTTATTAGAGCAAATTAATATAAGCATTTATAATGAGCGAAAACATAAAGGTGAGTTAAGACATATCATATTGAGAAGCGGATATTATACTGGAGAAACAATGGTTATATTTGTAACAAACAGCAAACAATTAAGCCATAAAAACAAAATTATAGAATATATCACGTCAGAATTTGATAATGTTGTAAGTATTAAACATAATATAAACTTAGAAAAATCAAACGTTATAATGGGTAATACGTCACATACATTGTATGGACAAGACACGATTTCTGACAAACTCTCAGAATTTCAGTTTAAAATATCTGATTCTTCTTTCTATCAAATCAATCCAGTACAAACAGAGAAATTATATAACAAAGCTTTAGAATATGCACAATTAGATGGAGAAGAAACAGTTATAGATGCATATTGCGGAATCGGGACAATAGGATCTTATATGTCACCAAAAGCTAAACATGTTTACGGCGTTGAAGTTGTAGAGCAAGCTATAGAAAATGCGAAAGAAAATGCAGAAATCAATCATATAGATAATGCGACATGGGAAGCAGGAAAAGCAGAAGAAGTCATTTTAAAATGGCAAAAAGAGGGTATAAAGCCAGAAGTCGTAATGGTCGATCCACCAAGAAAAGGATGCGATCAAACATTTATTGAAACTTTAATAGAACTTTCACCTAAGAGAATTGTGTATATATCATGTAATCCAGCAACACAAGTAAGAGATGTAGAGATATTAAAAGGAAGCGGTTATCAATTAAAAGAAATCACACCTGTAGATATGTTTCCACATACAACACATGTAGAGACAGTTGCTTTAATAGAAAAAATAACTGATTAAACAGCTAGCCATTATTACTAATATAATGA
The DNA here is from genome assembly GCF_022386495.1 of Mammaliicoccus sp. H-M34. Lineage (NCBI taxonomy): Bacteria > Bacillati > Bacillota > Bacilli > Caryophanales > Staphylococcaceae > Mammaliicoccus > Mammaliicoccus sp. H-M34. The sequence continues at coordinate 38,770 of NZ_JAJNIK010000006.1, read as the reverse complement.
GAAGAGGCAGAGACAATTAATTTGTTTCTGCCTCTTCTTTTTTGAGCTATTTCATTGTATGAATACGCATACATCTGTATAAATAAATTAAGGAGGGTTGTTTATGAAAAACGTATTAATGAGTGCCATATCGGTCTGTTTTTTATTGTCTGCTTGCGGTAGTGATTCGAGTAAAGATGCTAGTGAGAAGACAGAAGAAACAAATAACCAAACCCAAAATAATGCAACTAAACAACAGGGTGAATCGGATAATCAAAAAGATAGCAAGGAAACTAAAGGTGTTGAAACAGTGGTTGATAACTTAGATACGCCATGGAGTATTGCGAAGACTAGTGATACTTTTTATTTAACTGAGCGTCCTGGCAAGATTGTTAAGATTAAAGGGGATAAGAAGATAGAACAGAAAGTGAACTTAGAAGAAGATGTATCAACTGCTGCTGAGGCTGGTCTATTAGGTTTAGTTCTTGCACCAGATTTTGAGAATTCTAATGAAGCCTACGCGTATTATACGTATGAAAATAATGATGGACAGTTCAATCGCATCGTGAAGTTGAAACTAGACGGCGATACATGGAATGAAGAAGCATTATTGTTAGATGATATTCCAAGTGGTCAATATCATCATGGCGGAAGACTGAAAATTGGACCTGATAATAAGTTATATGCAACAACCGGTGATGCTTCTGATGAACAAAATGCACAAGATAAAAATTCATTAGGTGGAAAAATTTTAAGATTGAACCTTGATGGTAGTAAACCAAGTGATAATGCATTTTCTAATTCTTATGTTTATAGTTATGGTCATAGGAATCCACAAGGCATGGTTTGGACTTCAGATGATAAGATGTATGCGAGTGAACATGGCAATCAAGCGAATGATGAAATAAATGAAATTACAAAAGGACATAATTATGGATGGCCAGTAATTGAAGGTAATGAAGAAAAATCTAATATGGAATCTCCATTATTCACTTCAGGAGCAGATGATACGTGGGCACCATCAGGTCTTGCTTATCATGATGGGATAATTTATTCTGCTGCATTGCGTGGTGAAGGTATCATGAAGTTTGATATAAATAATAATAAAATGAATAAAGTTGCTTCTGATTATGGAAGAATTAGAGATGTTTATATCGTAAATAATGAAATATATTTCATTAGTAATAATTCCGATGGTAGAGGAAACCCTTCAGGTAATGACGATAAATTGTATAAAGTATCTTTAAGTCAATTGAAATAATAAAATGACATAAATTGTGTAATGATTAGTAATAACGGCATTTATATTTTATAATAAGCATGTAAAGATTATTAAGACTTGGTTTCATGGGGGAGTTAGATGCTTAAAATTGACTTAATTAACAACGTTTCTATTTTAAAAAGATTAGCGTTATTACAGTTTGTTCTATTTCTTTCACTAATACTAATTAGTTTTAAAGTTATAGCAAATGTTGTATATGTTTATGATGAGGGGTTTTTAAGGAATATCGTAACCGGGATAATTGGTTTGATTGTACTAGTATTTGTACATGAATTGATTCACGGTATTTGCTTTAAATTATTTAATCCTTCTTCTAAAGTTAAATATGGTTATATGAATGGTATGTTTTATGCGACAATGCCTCATGCTATATTTAATAGAAAGCAGTTTTATATTATTTTGCTAGCACCTTTTGTCATAATAAGTTTAGCTTTACTTGTTTCTTTATTATGGCTACAAGTATCTTCTATCATTTATATCTTTTCTTTTCATGGTGCAGCTTGTATAGGGGATTTCTATATGGCTCAAATTATTTATAGTAATAAACAGATGAAATACGTTGAAGATACTGAAGTAGGAATTAATCTATTTTCAGAGAACAAAGACTTACAATCAACAAGTTAATAGAAATTTTGATATAATATATAGGAATTTGGGCAACCAACTTCCTATTTTTTTGTAGAGGTGTATACAATGGAACGGCGAATAATTCATATCGATATGGATGCTTTCTTTGCTCAAGTGGAAGTGAGGGATAATCCAACATTAAAAGGTAAACCAGTCATTATAGGTGGACGAGCTTCTGGTAGAGGTGTGGTTTCAACAGCTAGTTATGAAGCTAGAAAATTTGGTGTACATTCTGCAATGCCAATGGCTCAAGCACATAAACTATGTCCTGATGGTTACTATGTTCGTCCAAGGTTAAATCATTATAGAGAAGTTTCGAATGAAATCATGGCTATCTTTAAGAGCTATACAGATATCGTTGAGCCATTATCATTAGATGAAGCATATTTAGATGTTACAGATCTCGTTAGAAGAGACTTACCAGCTTCAATGATCGCACAGTATATCCAAAGAGATATTTACGATAAGACGCATCTTACATCATCTGCAGGTGTATCTTATAATAAATTTTTAGCAAAACTCGCCAGTGGGATGAATAAACCGAGTGGAAGAACAGTCATAGATTATGAAAATGCACACGATTTATTGATGTCATTACCTATAGGAGATTTTGCAGGTATTGGAAAAGTAACCGAAGAAAAAATGAAAGAAAAAGGTATTCATACTGGGAAAGACTTATATCAATATAATCAAATGGAAATGATTCAGCTATTTGGAAAAAGAGGCGTCAGTTTTTATAATAAAGTGCGTGGTATTGATCACTCTCATGTTAAGCCTACAAGAATTAGGAAATCAATCGGAAGAGAAACAACCTTTGAAACAGACCAAAATGATGATGAATTCATATTAAACACTATACGTAAGTTAAGTGGAGAAGTTGCTAATAGAGCAGATAGACATGAATTAGCCGGAAGAACAATTACAGTTAAGTTAAAAACACATGACTTTGAAACACTTTCTAAACAAACTAGTAGCAGTACACCAGTATACGATGAAGTGGAAATATATAATATCGCATATGATTTGTATAATTCTCTTAAAGATACCGACATAGCTATCCGCTTAGTTGGCGTATCCATTGGGAATTTAGTTTCTAGAACTTACCGTAATTTAACGATATATGATTTCATATAAACACTTAACTTGATATTTAATTTTATCCTTAGTATTCTAATATAAGTTATGAACGTGTTTCATTTAAAAGAAAAAAGGGTATTATTTAATACTTACAAATAAGAAGGTAGAGATTGATATGAAATTTAAATTTTCAATTATAGCGATTACAGTGTTATTGATTATATTATTTATTAAAAGCTCCATTGATACAGGTACATTTGATGTAATAAAATTACTAGGAATTGTTGCAATTGCAATATTGTTATTCTGGTTAGATAAAAAACTAGAAAGACCTGTTAACAAAGCAAGCTTGAGAAGAGATTTAAAAAAAGAATTTCAACACAAAGAATAATATTGAAAAACAGTGAAGAAATATAACATTTCTTCACTGTTTTTTTATACATATTTTTTATCAGATAATGATTTGCCATATATACTTAGGACTGAATCTAAATCTGGGTAATGTTTTAAGAGTCGGTACGTTATAATCGCACATGCTTTTGCATCATTTAAGGCATGGTGATGTCCTTTAAAATCAATATTATAGTACGACATCATAGGTGCCAAGCCATATCGTGGGTTGTTTATAGTTTTTCTTGCTAATATACATGAACAAAAATAAGTTAAATCAGGAATCTCAATATTAAGTTTAATGAGTGATTTAAACAATACATTCATATCAAATTTAGCATTATGAGCAACGACTGGTAAATCGCCGATAAAGTCCATCATATATGGAAAGACAATATCAAATGTAGGTGAATTAGTTACGTCTGAAGGTTTGATTGTATGAATTTTAATATTCATACTAGAAAAATAATCTTCAGGATTCACTAAAGTATAAAAATTTTCCGTAATTTGATGATCAACTACTTTAACCATCCCTATAGAACATATACTTTCGGGACTACCGTTAGCAGTTTCAAAATCTAGTGCTACGAATGAAGACATTTCATCACTTCCTTTAGAACGTAATTATAATCATATAAGGACATAAAGTAAATAATGATGAATTATAAATATATGGTGTTAAAAGTTGATTGAATGAACGAAAGTAAGTGTGTGCAAGGGACAAAATTCCGAGAAATGTCCGTAAGAGGTGCTGTAAGGGACAAAATTCTGAGAAATGTCCGTAAGAACTAGTATCTAAGGAGCACAATTCGGAATTCTGCCAGTAAGCCCCACAACCAAGCCCCGCAACCAACCCTCACAACCAACTCCACCCTCATTTTCCACACAAAAACCGAGCTAGGACAATTAATTTGTCCTAGCTCGGTTATATAATCCTAAATAATCAATTTTATTCAGAGCCTTCATCAAAGCTACGTGATGCTAGTTCTTTTTCATATATAAATAGTGCGTTGTTGTCTTCTTGAATTCTTTCTAAGTAATCAATATGCGTTTCAAACATTGATTCTTCTTCAACTTGTTCATCTAAGAACCAATTTAAGAATGAAATTGTAGCAAAGTCTTTTTCATCTTTAGCAATTTCAGATAAATTATAGAAACGACGTGTTACATCTTGTTCTTGTGCTAAACCATCTTTAAATGTTTCTAATAAAGAATTGAATTCTGTTTTTGGAGCATCTAGTGATGTGAAGATAGCTTTTTCACCACGATCATTAATATAGTTATATATTTTCATGCCATGGAAACGTTCTTCTTTAGCTTGTTGAATATAGAAGTTTGCAAATCCATCGTAACTCTTGTCTGCACAATAAGCTGCCATTGCCATATATGCATGTGCTGCGTAAAATTCATGATTTAATTGATTGTTTAAAGCATCTAGAATATTTTTTGATAACATAAAATATCTTCCCTTCTATAGTGAAAATCTATTACATCTTTATTATACAATAACAACAATTGGAAACCAACGAATTAACATAGTGAAACTCTTTTTTTAAAGCTTTTGAACGTGGTATAATAATGTGACAGAATAAGGAGGTAACGTATGAAGAAGTATGTTGCGAAAAATGTAGCGAAACTTGCGCGTTATGCAAGTAGAAAAGTAGGTAAACAGGGTACGGATCTTCCGGGACAATTAGCACGTAAAATAGACCCACTTATTTTAAGAAAGTTAGCTAATGATGTAGATGAAATCGTGATGATCAGTGGTACGAACGGAAAGACTACAACTTCTAACTTAATCGGTTATACATTAAAGAAGAATAATATCGATATTATACATAATACTGAAGGTGCCAATATGGCCGCGGGTATTACTTCAAGTTTTATTGTGCAATCTAATAAAAATACTAAAATTGCAATAATTGAAATAGATGAAGGTTCAATTCCAAGAGTGTTAAAAGAAATGACACCTACAATGATGGTTGTAACAAACTTCTTTAGAGATCAAATGGATAGATTTGGTGAGATTGATACGATGGTTGATAATATTGCTAATTCTATTAAAGATAAAGGTATTAAATTGTTACTAAATGCAGATGATCCTTTTGTTAGTAGATTGAAAATAGCTAGTGATGATATTGTTTATTATGGCATGCAAAAGGGCATTCATGACTTTGAGCAAAGTACGATGGTTGAAAGTAAATATTGCCCGAATTGTGGACGCTTATTAAATTATAGTCATGTCCATTACAATCAAATAGGTCATTATACATGTGAATGTGGATTTAACAGAGCAACACCTCAGTATGAAGTAACTTCGTTTAAACAAGAACCTTTTATACATGTTGGTCTAAATGATGCACATTTTGATATGAAAATAGCAGGTGATTTCAATGTGTTTAACGTTATTGCTGCTTATACAGTATTAAGAGAATTAGGACTTAATGATCAATCTATCAAAACTGGGTTTGAATCTTATACATCAGATAATGGTCGTATGCAATATTATAGAAATAACAAAAAAGAAGCATTAATTAACTTAGCTAAAAATCCAGCGGGACTAAATGCTAGTTTATCTGTAGGTGAGCAAGTTGACGGTGAAAAAGTTTATTTAATTAGTTTAAATGATAATGGCGCTGATGGTAGAGATATTTCTTGGATTTATGACGCTGATTTTGAAAAATTATCTAGACAAAATATTAAAGCAATTATTTGCACAGGACAAAGAGCTGAAGAGTTAGCTTTAAGATTAAAATATGCAGAAGTCAATGCAGACGTTATAATTGAAAATTCAATAGAAAAAGCAACTGAACTTTCAATGACTTATTCTCAATTTACAGTTGCGATACCTAACTATACATCATTGGCACCAATGCATAGGACGTTAAATAAATCCTTTAAGGAGGAAGCATAATGTCATCTATAAAGATATTTCATTTTATGCCGGATAAATTAAATTTATATGGAGATATAGGCAATATTATTGCACTTAAACAACGTGCAAAATGGCGCGATATTGAAGTTCAAGTAGTAGATATAACAGATACTGAGAATTTGAGCTTAGATGATTGTGATATCTTCTTTATTGGTGGAGGTAGTGATAGAGAGCAAAGTCTTGCTACAGAACAATTAAAGAAAATTAAATCACAACTTAAAAATGCTATAGAAGACGGTATGCCAACTTTAACGATTTGTGGAGGTTATCAATTTTTAGGTTCAGAATATGTAACACCAGATGGTACAAGATTAGAAGGATTAAATATTCTTGATATATACACAGAATCTAAGAAAGATCGTTTAATTGGCGATATTGTAATTGAATCAGAAACGTTTGGACAAATCGTAGGATTTGAAAACCATGGTGGAAGAACATATCACGAATATCCAACATTAGGTAGAGTAGTTGATGGATTTGGAAATAATGATAATGACAAACGTGAAGGTATTCACTATAAAAATCTATTAGGTACATATTTACATGGGCCGATTTTACCAAAGAACCATGAAATTACAGATTACTTATTAAAACAAGCATGTATTCGTAAAGGACTAGAGTTTAAACCTGAACAATTAGACAATACTGTTGAAGAAGCTGCTAAACAAGCTATCATTAAAAGGTTGTTAAAAGCTAAATAGCTGAAGTCGAACATAATACAAACAACCTCCCAATCGAGATGATTGGGAGGTTGTTTGTAGTTCTAACGATTAAGATTAGTAAACAAATTCATTAGAGTGCATTTTGAATATTATTTAGATATTTTAGAATATCTATCATTCAATATTTTATTGATCATCAATAGCTCATAAATGACATGACTTTTAATTTGATTTTCGTCAAATTCATCAAGGCCTTTTACACTATTTTTAAGTGTTGATGCTGCTTTTTTCTGTTTCATAAATTCATTGGTTGATTCTAGGTGTTCGTACGATTTCAAGAAATTCGAGAGTGCTATACGCTCTTTTTCTGTAAAAATAATATGAGTGTTCTCAGGTAAATAAATTAAATTTAATAAATGTGCATTGAGTAAACGATTTGTATGATATTTCATTTCAACTTTTCTTATATGCGATTTTGATTCTTTCTTTGTTCGATGATAATCATATTCTTCTTTTTGATATTTAATGAGTTGTTCTATTTTTGTAGCTGACTGTTGCAACGTTGTCATATTTTTCATTGAAGTAGCAGATTCATATTCACCAAGTAAAAGTTCTTTAAGTCTGTTTATGTATATCTTCAATATTTTATTATCCATTTCACTATTAATACTTTCAATTTGATAAATATATTTAGGAGGTAAAATTATAAAATTAACGATACCTGCAGTAGCAAGCCCGATAGTGGTAGTTGCTAATCGAGAAACAAAGTTATAAACAAATGCTTCATGAATAACAGGCACCATAGCAACTGCAGTAATAGCAGCCACTAACATACCATCCATTAATTTAAGTTGAAAGCATATTAAAATAGTTACAGTAGCTGCTAATGAATAACTTAAAGGCGATTCACCAAAGAAATATGTACTAATGACAGCAATGAATGCGCCAAGTATAGAAGCGGGGAAACGAACATAAGCTTTCTTTAAAGAAGCTTTAGCTGTAGGTTCTATTGTTACGATAGAAGTAATTACAGCAAATATAGGGTTTAAAGTTAAAGACATACAAATTAATGCAGTTAAAAATGTAGCCAATCCTGTTTTAATAATTCTTGCACCGATAATTCGAGATAACCAATTTTCCTTCATACACAAAACTCCGAAATCATTTTTTTATAGTATAACATGCATTTTCTGATATAATTAAAAACGACAAAAAAATTTTAAAAAGAAAGAACGGGATTTAAATGATAATTCAAAACAATGAAGAACTTGAAGGCCTAAAAGAAATAGGCAAAATATGTGCAATAATTCGTGATGAGTTGAAAGCAGCAACTAAACCCGGCATAACAACTAAAGAAATAGATAACATTGCAAAGGAAAGATTTGAAGAATTAGAAGCTGAATCAGCTCCTATTGCAGAATATGATTTTCCAGGGTATACATGTATAAGTGTAAACGAAGAGGTAGCACATGGTATTCCTGGTAAACGTGTAATAAAAGAAGGTGATTTAGTTAACATCGATGTATCAGCACGTAAGAATGGTTACTATGCTGATACAGGCATCTCATTTGTTGTAGGTGAAGCAGATGATCCTAAGAAACAATTAGTTGTTGATGTAGCTGCCATGGCGTTTGAAGAAGCTATGAAAAAAGTTAAACCTGGTTCTAAGTTATCTCAAATTGGTAGAGCAGTTAATTCTACAGCACGTAAACATGGCTTAAAAGTCATCAAAAACTTAACTGGACATGGTGTAGGTTTATCTTTACATGACTCACCACAACACGTCATGAATTATTTTGACCCATTAGAAAAACAATTACTAAAAGAAGGAATGGTTCTTGCAGTAGAGCCTTTTATATCTTCTAATGCAACAATTGTAAGTGATGGAAAAAATGACTGGGCATTTGAAACGAAAGATAAAAGTTATGTAGCTCAAATTGAGCACACAATTGTCGTTACTAAAGATGGTCCATTATTATTAACTAAACTAGAAGATTAATATTAGAGGCTGGGACAAATTAATTGTCTCAGCCTCTAATTAATATATTGGCAGTAGATGACTGGGGCGACGAAATCTTTTTTATGACATTAGATTTCTGTCATAATCCCTTTTCTAAGACTAAGGACCGATTGTAATTTCGTCCCTAGGTCCATTTTGAAATATTGAATAACATTTTATAATAGAGTTTAATCTGACAGAAGTAGGTGATTCTATGTTTAATGTTGTTTCAAATCAATTAAAACAACTCATTCTTGTTTCTTATTATGAAAGTTTAGATACATGCGCTAAGCATTTAGATGTTAAAATAAAAGCTATGAAGCAATATATAAGTTATTTAGAACAGAAGAAATGTCAATTAAGTAAATTAATTGATAATTATACTTTAGAATTAGACAATAAGTATATGGATAAAATAGAAGACTTTAAAATTACTTGTGCTAAAAAACTTGAAGACTATGATTTACAATTTTTGCAAAAACAAATTAACATGTTAGAAAGTGAATTAGCTAAAATAGAAGAAGCAATTAAATGTACTTTAGACCAAATAGCTAATACGATTGCAGAACGTTCTATGCTTACACAAATGAATTCACTTCTCTAAGATTGGGGTGGTAAGTTGAAGAATAAATTTATATCAACAGAATTGTTAATTATACTCACTGTATTAATTCTGTTGTCGAACATTTACTATATTTTCTTTGAAAAAATAGGATTATTACTTGTCGTAGTAATGGGGATTATTTTTATTTATGTAGGTTATTTATATTTTCATAAATTACGAGGATTAATTATATTTTGGATTGGCGCTATATTATTAATTTATGCCTTACTTTCTAATCCATATATGCTTGCCATTTTATTTTTATCACTCATTTTTTTAGTAGTAAGATATATTATATATCGAAAAAAACCGCTAAAAGTGGAACATGTAGAAAATACATCCAATAAAAATATAAATGAATCATTTATAAAACAGAGATGGTTTTCACCACAAAAAACACCTCACTACATTTATAAATGGGAAGATATACAAATTCAACAAGCAATTGGAGATATAGAATTAGATTTATCATTAGCTGCTAATTTATCCGAGAATAATGTAATTGTTGTAAGACAATATATTGGTAAGACACAAATAATTGTACCTTATAATTATCATGTGAATGTCCATATAACAGCATTATTCAGCAGGTTGTATATGAATGATCAAGTTTATAGAGTAAGAAATGAGACTGTGCATTACGAAGAAAACAGTCATAAAAATACTTTTAAAGTTAATATTTTCTTCTCAACATTTATGGGTGATGTTGAGGTGATATTCCGATGAATAACTACACTAGAATAATTGGGTCAATGCTCATTCTTATATATACAATTGTCGGTATATTATTTTTCTTAGATCGTATATTTATTAATATCATATATTTTCAAGGTATATTTTACACACAAATTTTAGGTGTACCTGCATTTTTATTTATAAATATAGTTGTCATCCTGTTATGTATTATTATAGGTTCAGCTGTAGCTTATAAAATTAATCAGCAACACCATTGGATAAAAGAACAAATAGAAAGATCAATACAAGGTGAAATTTTAGGCGTGAATAATCATGAAATAGATTTACACCAAGAAACATTGGAAATTTACCACACTTTGATACCACTTCATGAAGAGCTTTATACTTTGAGATTGAAGTCACAAAAGATTATAAATGAATCGTATCAAATGCAAGACTCAGTCGTAAAAAAAATTATAGAAGATGAAAGACAACGATTAGCAAGAGAGTTACATGATTCAGTGAGTCAGCAATTATTTGCTGCTAGTATGATGCTTTCTGCTATTAAATCTTCAAATCTTGATGAACCACTTTCTAAACAAGTTGATTTATTAGAAAAAATGATACAAGATTCTCAATTAGAGATGAGAGCCTTATTATTACACTTAAGACCATTAGGACTTAAAAATAAATCATTAGGTGAAGGAATAAAAGATTTAGTAATAGACTTAAAACAAAAAATCCCTATGAAAGTTGTCTATGACATAGAAGATATAGATATTGCAAAAGGTACAGAAGACCATCTTTTCAGAATTACACAAGAAGCAATTTCAAATACATTGCGTCATTCTAAGGGTTCAAAAGTCTCAATCGAGTTAATTGAAACGAGTGATTATGTTATATTACGTATACAAGATGACGGAATAGGATTTGATACGTCGAATAGAGATTCACAAAGTTATGGTCTAAATACAATGAACGAACGCGCATTAGAAATTGGAGCAACTCTAAATATTATTTCAATGCCTAAATCGGGAACACGTATTGAAGTTAAGGTACCAAATAATAAGGAGGAACAGTATGACAATTAAAGTATTATTCGTAGATGATCATGAGATGGTTCGTATAGGTATTTCCAGTTATTTATCTACTCAAGAAGATATATCAGTCATAGGGGAAGCTGCTTCTGGTAGAGAAGGCATTGAAAAAGCCGAACAACTCGAACCCGATGTTATTTTAATGGATTTAGTAATGGATGATATGAATGGTATTGAAGCTACAGAACATATAAAGAAAAACCAACCAAGAGTTAAAATTGTTATGCTAACTAGTTTCATTGAAGATAGTGAAGTGTACCAAGCTTTAGATGCAGGTGTAGATAGTTATATATTAAAGACAACTTCTGCAGATGACATTGCAAATGCAATACGTAAAACATACAACAAAGAATCAGTATTTGAACCAGAAGTTTTAGTGAAAATGCGTAATAGAATGAACCAAAAAGCAGAATTATTTGAAATGCTTACTGAGCGTGAAATGGAAATCTTACTATTAATTGCAAAAGGGTATTCAAATCAAGAAATAGCAAGTGCATCTCATATTACAATTAAAACAGTAAAAACACATGTAAGTAATATACTTAGTAAGTTAGAAGTTCAAGATAGAACCCAAGCTGTTATTTATGCATTTCAACATAACTTAATATCATAGGAAAAAGAGGCTGAGACAAATATACTATATATTTAAAAGAGCAGAAATTCATTGTTAAAATTGAATTTCTGCTCTTTTTCTTGTATAAGCTTTTACACTTCTTTTGACTTGTGTGAGCATGGGTATCCATAGTTACACATCTTTCGACTTGTGTGAGCATGGCTATCCATAGTTACACATCTTTCGACTTGTGTGAGCATGGCTATCTATAGTTACACATCTTTTGACTTGTGTGAACATGGGTATCCATAGTTACACATCTTTTGACTTGTGTAAGCATGAGTATCCATATTTAGACATCTCCTGACTTGTGTGAATATGGGTATCTATAGTTACACTTCTTTTAACTTGTGTGAATATGGGTATTCATAGTTACACTTCTTTTAACTTGTGTGTGCATGGGTATCCATATTTACACATCTTTTAACTTGTGTGAGCAAGGGCATCCTATAAGAAAAGAGGCTGAGACAAATTAAATTGTCTCAGCCTCTTTGCATTATTTTGTAAATTCATATCCATTTTGAATGACTTCTAAATCACCATTGTGTGGATCAATCACGAATCCATGAATTGGAACGGATTGATCAAATAATGGATGGTTATAAACTTTTTGAATATTAGATTGTACGTTTTGTGTGACATCATCAAAGCCTCTTAAGAACTGTTGAATATCAATGCCAGAATGTTCTATCGTATTCAATGTATTATCAGTAACACCACGACTTTTCATAGTATCAATTACTGAATCAACATCTAAATTACCCATTCCACAATCTTTATGACCCATTATTATGATTTCTTCAGCACCAAGTGCATAAATTGCAACTAACAAACTACGCATTGTTGACCCATATGGATGTGAAATTGTAGCTCCTGCATTTTTAACAACTTTCACATCACCATTTTTAAATCCTAATGCACGAGTAGATAGTTCTGTTAATCGAGTATCCATGCAAGTTAATAATACTGCTTTAGCGTTTGGTTTCTTTGTTGTAATAAAATTTTTGTATTCTTGGTTGGATACAAAAGTTTTGTTAAATTCTAATATATCATTCAATAGAGGCATTAGTCATTTCACCATTTTCTGTTAAGTTATTAAATGCTTGTTCTTCCGGTGACCCGTTCTTAAGCATTTTCTTTTGATGTAATACAGCATTAATTTCTGCACCTATAATTACGATTAATCCTGTTAGGAATAACCAAAGCATAAGTACGATAATACCACCGATACTACCGTATGTTTTAGAATAGTTCGCAAAGTTATTTACATATAATCCGAAAAGTGCACTTGAACCAAGCCACACAATTGTAGTGAAAGCTGCTCCAGGAATTACGGATAATACTTTAATTTTAATGTTAGGTGCTAACGCATAAAGTGTAACAAATACGATAAACGTAACTATTAGTGGTAGCACAACTTTTATTAAGCTAAAGACCCAACGTAGTTCAGATTCTAATCCTAAAGGTCCAAATAATAAATTACCTATTTGTTGACCGAAGATAGGTAATGCAATAGCAATACCAAAGACTACCACCATGATAACTGTGAAGAATACGCTCATGATTTTTAGAACAACTGCATTTCTACCATCTTCAACATCATATGCAACATTGAATGCATTCATCAAGGCAGTCATACCATTTGAGGCTGACCATAATGCTGCAATTAAACCAAATGAGAATAGTCCGCCACTCGCATTACTCATGACGTCATCAATTATTCCAGTTATAAGTGAAGCTGTATCTCCTGGTGCATTATCTGAAATCATTTTTGTGATAGTGTCAGGATCAACTTGGAATATTGGAATTAACGTCAAAATAAAAATAAGAGTAGGGAATAATGCAAGTAAGAAATAATAAGATAGTTGTGCTGCTAATCCAGTAGCATTATCTTTACCTATTCTATAAATTAATGTAGATAATATATTTCCATCTTTAGTGAACTTTGCTGGTTTATTAATTTTAGATACGAAAAATATTTGGTTATCCTTCTTAGCTGTTTTCGATTCAAATCTCTGTGGTGGAATATAATTTTCTTTTTTTATAGATTTCTTTTGTTCATCTTTAAAGTTTTTAGCTTGTTCTAAAAACTTTGAACTTGATTTATCATTTCCCATAAGAATTCTCCTAATTTAATATAATGTTAAAAAAGACTAGGTTATTTGAATAAGCCTAGTCTTTACTATAAATTATGAATGATTTGGACCTGAGATTTGTCTTTCGTTCTTTTTCTCAATGAATGTATCTTTTGCATCCATAATTGATTGTTCTAATTCTGGATTTTTACGACGAATTTCTTCTATAACGTCTTTCCAATATAGAACTTCATCTTTAATTTGATTTACTTTAGAAGGTTCTTTAGAGCTTTTACCTTCTTTAACGTTTTGAACTTGGTTAGATAATGATTGGCGTGTATTCTTATCAGCTAATGCGATAATTGCACCAATAGTACCACCTATTAAAATAGCAGGAACTAATTTGTTTTGCATAATGTTTTTCCCCTTTCATATATATAACTTTAAAATTAACATTGACCTACATATCATATCATAAATATTTATTGATTTAGAGAATATAGGCACTAATACATTAAAATTATCACTAATCCTATTCATTCCCATAATTTCAAAGATGTAAACACAATTGTAAATTATAATAAAGCATTAGACAATAACTTTTCAAAAGGCATAATATCTAAGTTTCTGCCGATTTTAATTTTGAAATGTCCAGCTCGCGTCCATAAAGTGATTTCACCGCTTAAATCGAGCAATTTACCAGCGTTCTCAGTAGACCACATGAGTATGATGTTATAAGGTATAGAGTATGTTTCAATTTTTTTACCTGTAATACCTTGTATATCACGTATGATGATTCGTTTATTAGTAAATACAGCTGTGTCTCTAAACGTTTTGAATGCACTATATGCTTGTTCACCATCAACAAGATATTGACTTATATTATCAGGTACAGCAACTTGTTCGAATAGAGTCCATGAAAGGATATCTTGTACTGCCATAATAAATCACTCCTAATGTAACGATTTGTATATATTGTATAAAAGTTTCATATTAATTGTAAAGCGAATATACTAGTTTGGTAGTTTTAATTGTAAGTACTTTTTGCTAAACTTAAATTTGAAAGGATGATAAAAAGATGACTGAATCAATTGAACAAATGGTAGATGATATAAAAGGCAAGTTAAGGCTCGTTAATACAAGCGTATTAAATAAAGATACGATTCCTGAAGAAAAGAAAGATGAATTAAAGGAAATACATACTATGGTCATGTCTAGAAAAAACATTTCAGCTAGTGAAATGACTGCAATTACTCAAGCATTAGGCGACCTTAGAAAATAATCAAAGGGTGGTAATACAAATGGGATTTGAAAAGCAATTGCAAAAATATGCAGAACTATTAGTAAAAGTCGGGTTGAATGTTCAGGAGAAAGAACCTGTATATATTCAAGCTTCAATCGATGCAAGTGAGTTTGTTCACTTAGTTGTTGAAGAAGCATATAAAGTAGGGGCATTAGACGTTAAAGTAAAATATAAAGACGATAGAATTTCACAATTGAAATATCAATATGAGTCAGAAGAATTTTTCGAAGACGTTAAACAATATGATATAGATGAAAAAATGGATTATTTAAATAGAAAAGCAGCATTTTTATCTATTATTTCATCAAGTCCTGATAGCTTAAAAGAAGCAGATCCTAAAAAGATAAGTAAAGCGATGGCTGCTAATGGAAAAGCCTTTAAAGATTATATGGTAGCAGTGCAAAGTGACCATATGAGTTGGTGTGTTGCATCATACCCATCAGTAGGTTGGGCGAAAATGATGTTCCCAGAATTAGATGATCAAGAAGCGGTGAATAAACTTCTAGAAACAATTTTAAAAACTGTTCGAGTTGATCAAGAAGATCCTGTTAAAGCATGGGAAGAACATGATCGTTTATTACATGAAAAAGCAAATTACTTAAATCAAAAGAAATATAAATCACTACACTTCAAATCTGAAGGTACTGATTTAACGATTGACTTACCAACTGGACAATATTGGTCTGGTGCAAGTTCAATAAATTCTAAAGGTAATAGCTTTGTTGCTAATATGCCTACAGAAGAAGTATTTACTGCCCCACATAAAAATGGTGTTAATGGGACTGTAAGCAATACCTTACCATTAAGTTATTCTGGTAATATAATTGATGACTTTACATTAACTTTTAAAAATGGCGAAGTTGTAGATTATAAAGCTGGAGTAGGTGAAGAAATTTTAAAAAGTATTCTAGAGACTGATGAAGGTGCTAAAAGATTAGGTGAAGTAGCCCTTGTACCTGTAGATTCACCAATATCAAATATGAATACTTTATTCTATAATACGTTGTTTGATGAAAATGCATCTTGCCATATTGCATTAGGTTCTGCATATGCATTTTGTATTGAAGGCGGTAAAGAAATGTCAGCAAAAGAGTTAGCAGAAAATGGACTAAATGACTCTACAACACATGTTGACTTCATGATAGGAAGTAAATCGTTATCTATAGATGGCGTATTAGAAAATGGTGTAAAAGAGCCAGTATTTAGAGATGGTAATTGGGCATTTTAATATATAGCCATTTAAGATTACATCATGTATAATATAGATAAATAAGGTCATTATAGTTAGTCATTCAAAGGAGGGGATATCATGAGTACACCAATGGAATGGAGTGTTATGATTGCATTTGTGTTCGCAATATTTACATTTGGCGGAGCATTAATGATGTATCTAGTTGTTACATTCGATAGTAAAGAATCTGTACGAATTGATACTGCTGAAGAAGCACTAGAAAAGAAAGTTTTTGATGATGAGGAACATTATCATTAAAATAAGTGTTGGTGAGGCTGGGACAAATTAATTGTCTCAGCCTTTAATCATTATTATGAGTAAATAAGTAAACAACAAGTGGGGTTATTAAAATGGAAGAAAAAAAAGCAATGAAAAAATCAAGAAGTGTTAAATCAATACAAATTTTTCCAGAAGATACAAATCATCATAATACAATGTTTGGTGGTAAATTAATGGCTGAAATTGATGAAATAGCTGCTATAGCTGCGATGAGACATAGTGGGAACTCAGTTGTTACAGCTTCTACAGATTCAGTTGATTTTTTACAACCAATTAGAACAGGTGAAGTACTTTCGTTAGTGTCATTTGTTACACACGCTGGAACATCTTCAATGGAAATATGTGTGAAAGTAATCAGTGAAGATAACATAAATCATAAAAAACATTTAGCAGCTTATAGCTTTTTAACATTTGTAGCTTTAGATAAAGACGGTAAAAAAGCAAAAGTACCTGCTATTTATCCCGAATCAGAAGATGAGAAATGGTTTTATGAAAGTGCAAAAGAAAGAGTTAAATTACGTCATGAAAGAAGACATGAAAGTAAGAAAACGTTAGACTTTATGTCAACGAAGTTATATATATAATATAGAACATAAAAAACGCTCAATCTGTTGAAAAACTTTACAGATTGAGCGTTTTTTATGAAGTGATTTACACTTTCAATAATGGTTATTGATTCATTCTTAATTCATTTGCTTTAAAGTCTACATCCTTATAATACATATCTTTTACAAGTAAGTTAGGACCAAGGCATCTTACTTTAGGGCAATGGCAATTTAAAGATTTTGCTAAAGATGAATTCATCCATGTTTGATAAACATCTTCTAGCTTATCTTGCTTAATATTTGCGATTGAACCTGTTTCATCTCCGAAATCTGTAACGATTACGTCACCTGAAAATACATTAACGTTTAGACGGCTTCTTCCATCTGGATCATTTCTTAAACTAACATTTTTTGCATCTTTTAATCTAGATAATAAATTTTGATCTGATTCATTCATAAAGCAAGGATAGAAAGGTAACGTACCAAATAACATCCATGTATCTTCATTTCTAAAATCAAGTATTTCATGAATCGTTTCTTTCATCTCATCTAAACTCATAATATTTAATTGACTAGCAAAGTCTGATGGATACATTGGATGAATTTCATGTCTACTACATTTCATGTCGTGAACAATCTCGTTATGAATTTTATGTAAATATGGTTTTGTACTTTTATTTAACATCGTCTCAGCAGATACAAACATACCTTGCTCTGACAAAGTAGCTGAGTTTTGAATCATTTGTTCATAAAGTTTATATCTTGCTTTTAAAGGTGGTTTTTTATCCATAACGTGGAATCCAACTTCACTGAATTCATCAATTGTTCCCCAGTTATGAGAAATATGCATAACGTCTATATATTCAGCAATTTCTAAATAACGATCTAACGGTAAAGTTAAGTTAGAGTTCATTTGCGTATATATACCTCTTTTATGAGCATATTTCAAAAGTGGTACAACGGTTTCTCTTATTGATTTTTTACTAAACATTGGCTCTCCGCCAGTTATAGAAATTGTCTTTAAATGAGGTACTTCATCTAATCTTTTTAAAATAAGTTCCATTGGTAAAGTATCTGGATCTCGTAATTGTAAAGTATATCCAACAGCACAGTGAGCACATCTCATATTGCATAGTGTTGTTGTAGTAAATTCTATATTGCTTAATTGCAATGAACCATGTTGATCTATATCATTGTAAGCTTCCCATGGATCATTTTGAATTGAGATAGGACTTTTTAAGTCGTATATCATGCTATATCCTTCTTTCTGAATTTTTTCCTATCTATGAGCGTACCACTTGTGAATAGATTTTCCAATACTGTTTTATGATTGTTTTTATACTTGTAATCATTCATAATAAAATTATTAAAAATAAAAGGAGTATTTAAATGAGTAAAAAAACATCACTCAATGAAATTAAACAAAGATTATCTGAATTTTTAGATGAGATGGAAGCAATGAACCCAGAAGATATGGAAGTGTCTGACGTTGATGAATGGATTGCTTTATTAGACGAACTAGAGAAAAAAGTACAATCTATGCATGATTAAATGCTGACTAGTGATTCCTTTTTTTTAAAAAAAGGTATTTAAAATGATGAGTTGTATATAAAACATACGTTTAAAACTTTTCATAAGTGGTATACAAGTATTAGAATCATTATGAAAGGAAGAGATTGATATTATGAGTAAGAAAATAGCAGCAGTCGTAACTGACTTATTTGAAGATGTTGAATTAACGAGTCCACAAAAAGCATTAACAGACGCTGGACATGAAGTAGTCATTATTGGTGAAGAAAAAGGAAAAGAAATCACTGGTAAAAAAGGCGAAAAAGTTAAAGTAGACTTAGGTATAGATGAAGTAAATGCTGCAGATTATGATGCAGTCTTAATTCCTGGCGGTTTCTCGCCAGACTTATTACGTGGAGATGAACAAGGTCGTTTTGGTGAATTTGTTAAACATTTCGTACAAAATGAAAAACCATCATTCGCAATTTGCCACGGACCTCAATTATTAATAGATACTGATTTATTAGAAGGAAAAACTGTAACAAGTTTCTTATCAGTTCGTAAAGATCTACAAAATGCAGGTGCTAAAGTCGTTGACGAATCTGTAGTCGTTGACAAAGGCATCGTCACAAGTCGAACTCCAGATGACTTAGAAGACTTTAACCGCGAATCACTTGCATTGCTACAATAGATGCTTTTGATTGCCACTCACCTTTATGGTGGGTGGTTTTTTTGTATTTCATATTATATATTTTTTTTATAATATGAAAAGGAGTACGAATTATGGAGATAATTAAAGATGAAAAATATTTAAAATCAATAATAGGACGTGCTGAATTAAGCGACAATTTATTTAACAAAGTACAAAATAAATCTAGTGGAAATGATGGTGAAAGATATTTTAACGCTATTTTGAAATGTATGGAGCATATCGTTTATATAAATGATTTTCAATTTACATTAAATAACCAAGTACAAATTGATATGCTAGTTATTGATGATCGAGCAATATATTTATTCGAAATCAAAAACTATAAAGGCATTTATTACTTGGAAGATACCTTCTTTAAAAATAATTATGGTAATTCTATCACATCACCATTAATTCAAATCGAAAGAGCAAAGAATGAATTTCATAACCTGTGTAAATATCTCGAGATAGATAGACCCATTATATCTAAACTAGTATTTACGAACCCTTACTTCAACTTCAAAAATCCAACCCCTTATAAAGAAAGAATCATCTTACCCTCGGAATTAGGCATTATAAATCAAATTTTTTCAAATCAAAATCCTGAAGAAAATATAAAAATAAAACAAAAGCTATTAGCAGAAAGAATTAGTTTTGATAATCAATACTATAAAAGCAATACATTACCATTTAAAAACATAAAGCCTGGAATTAAATGTCCAAAATGTAACCATATGTTTACAGTAAAGATAAAACATAAAAGACAAAAATGTACTTGTATGTATTGCGAATCAATAATGGATAAAAAATTTGTATACGAATATAACTTGAAAGAATTATGGTATTTAAAACAAGACAGTTTCACAATTTCAGAAGCAATTTGGTGGTTAGGAGGGGGAAATGACAAGACTATCAGAAGGTTATGTGATCAAATATTTTCCTACATTGGTAAGAGAAATAAAAATTACTTTCTTGATTAAAAATAGCTGAAAATAAGGGACAAAATTCTGAGAAATGTCCGTAAGAGGTGCTGTAAGGGACAAAATTCTGAGAAATGTCCGTAAGAAGTGTTATCTCTATGCACCACAATTCGGAATTCTGCCACTAAAGCCAAACCTTAGCCTCATACAAAAAAGTGCGGTTCACGTCACATGTGAACCGCACTGCTTTATTTAGAAGAATCTTCTTATGATTGTTTTAAGAGGTGGCATTTTTTCGAGTCTGTTTTCTTCCATTGCTGTTCTTATTTCAAATTTTGCATATCCTTTAGCTTCATCCCATATGATTTTACCTGGGAGTGGAGCAGCGTCTGGATCTACTTTTACATTTATAACAACTGGTTTATTTGCATGTTTAGCTTTCTCTAACGTTGGTGCTAAATCTTCTACAGCTGCCACGTTATAACCAATACCACCACAGCTGTCTGCGAATTTAGCGAAATCAATATCACCTAAATCGATTGCATATTCTAGTTCGCCAGCTGATTGTTGTTCATATTTTATGAATGATAATTCTTGGTTATTAAGTACAACTACAATAATTGGTAGTTTATAGTTAACAGCTGTAACGAAGTCTTGCATGACCATTGCAAAACCACCATCACCAGCTATAGCAATTGCTTGTTTATCTGGGTATGCTATTTTACTTGCGATAACACCAGGTAAGGCACATCCCATTGTTCCTAGCCATGATGATGTAATGAATTGATGATTATGACCTAATTGTAAATATCTTGTACTCCATACTGTAGAAGTTCCGACATCAACAGAAAATACAGTGTCATCATTAGAGATTTTTTCAATCTCTGACATTAATAGTTCTGGTCTTATTGGTAAACTCTTATTATTACGATCTTCATCTAACCATTTATTCCAACTCTGCATATTTTGCTGACAGGCTTTAAGGAATTTACGGTCATCAACTTTATTACTTGCTAGAGTTAATGCTGCTAAGACATTTTTTGTATCTCCTATTAAGCCTACATCTACATTAAATCTGTTACCGATATTATTTTTGTTGATATCGATTTGAATACAAGGGATATCTTTGTCTGGTAAATAATCTACATATGGATAATTCGTTCCGACTAGTATTAAGAGATCTGCATCTTTTGAAGCTTCAAAGGCTGGTTTAGTACCAATTTTACCTAAGTTCCCCATGAAGTTAGGGTGCTTATCAGGAATAATACCTTTTGCTGGTAATGTTATAAGTCCTGGTGCATCTATATGATCTATAAATTCTAATAGTTCATTTTTAGCATTTTTTGCACCGGCACCAGTTAACACAACTGGTTTTTTACTATTGTTAATTAATTCTGCTGCTTTAGAGATATCTTCATCTTTAGCAAAAGTTACTGCATTTTCAAATCTATATTTTTCTCTTGGTACGTTATCTTCAATTTTTTCGCCTAAAATATCACTTGGAATAGTTAATACTGCTACACCTTTTTTAGCGTAAGCTGTCTTGATTGCTTCATCCACAATTTCGTGAACATTTTCAGCAGAGTCTAATTGTTTATTATAAACTGCTACATCTTCAAAAAGAGCTGTTAGATTAACTTCTTGGAAATATTTTGTACCTAATAATTTAGAATCGGTTTGTCCAGCCAATACAAGCATAGGTACGTTGTCCATTTTTGCGTCATACATACCATTTAACATATGTATCGCTCCTGGACCTCCTATACTTAAAGCAACAGCTAATTTGCCAGTTAACTTGGCATAGCTACTTGCAGCTAATGTGGCAACCTCTTCGTGTCTAACGTCATAGAATTTAATGTTATCTTCTTCGGTTTTTAAGGCATCTACTACTTTATCTATAGAATCACCAGGAATACCATAAACATGGTCAATCTGCCAATTTTTTAAAACTTGTACAAGTGCATTATTTGCTTTAATTTTTGCCATTTAAAATTCCTCCTCATGTTTAATGTATACCCGAATAGGCTAAAAGTTATACTTCAATATAAGACTCTGGACTGATTTTAATGATTTTAAGTAAAAAGAAGTGTTTAAAATACATATTACAAGCTATAATGATGTAAGAAATACTAATAAGGGAGAATAAAGATGGGTCTATTTAGCAAAAAGAAGAATGATATTCCACAACCTAATTCTCAAGAAGAAGTTCAATATAGACGATATCAACACTATTATCAAGAACCTGTACAACCGAGAAAAAGAAAAAGGGGATCAAAGCTGTTTCTCTTTATAGCAATATTAATTATACTTGTTATTGCATTCTATTTAGCAGTAATGTATATGTGGTCAAGAACTTCTGATGTAGATGAATTAGTTAAAATAGAAGATAAATCAGCATTTGTTCAAGTTGAAGATATGCCTGACTATACTAAAAATGCTTTTGTTGCCGTTGAAGATAAAAGATTTTACGATCATGAAGGCATAGATTTAAGAGGTGTGTCTAGAGCACTTGCAGTTAGTTTGAAAAATGGACAATTAACACAAGGTGGTAGTACCATCACCCAACAAGTCGTGAAAAATTATTTTTACTCTAATGAAACGCAATTAACAAGAAAAGTTAAAGAAATGTTTGTTGCGAAACGTGTAGAAGATAAATATAGCAAAAATGATATTTTAAGTTATTACGTAAATAATATTTACTTTGGAGAAAATAATTATACTATTGAAGAGGCTGCAAATTATTACTTCGGTGCAACTGTAGATAAAAACAATCCGAACTTACCTCAAGTTTCAGTATTACAAAGTGCTATACTAGCAAGTGTTGTTAATGCACCATCTAACTTTGATATTAACAATATAAGTGATAGTTATATGACGAGAATAAAAACTACTCTAGAAAAAATGAAACAACAGAACTATATTACTGATTCTGAGTATACACAAGCTATAAATGAATTAAACCAATAATAAAACACGCTGAGTTAAGTGATTAAACTTTTAAACTCAGTGTGTTTTATTGTATCCTATTAATATGTGTGGAGGGATGTAAAGTGCTTAAAATTACTAAAATAGAAGTACAGAAGAAAAATAAAGAACGTTTGAATTTATTTATTAATGATGAATTTGAAATGGGTATTGATCAAGCTACATACATCTACTTTAACTTAAGGAAAGATTTAGAAATAACTAAAAGTAAGTTGCAAGAAATAAAAGATTATGATCAATATAGACAGGCATTAAATCAAGCAATTATATATTTGTCGCATAAAAAAAGAACGACACATGAAGTTGAAAAATACTTAGTAGAAAAAGAGTACTCCATAGAATTGATTTCTCAAGTTATAGATTATTGTAAATCAAATAAATACATAAACCACGAAGATTATATTGAAAGTCTAAAAAATACAATATTAAAGACAACCGATAAAGGTCCGGATCATTTCGAAAGAGTAGCAAAAGAAAAAGGACTTGAACCAGAATTGATTTTTACTTATAAAGAAAAATTCGAATTGGAAATGTCTGAAGATAGAATACCTAATATTGCTAAAAAAATAATGCAAAAAAAGAAACAGCCTCCAAATCGACTTAAACAAACAATTGTGCAAACTTTGCAACAAAGAGGCTATGCATTTTCACTAATTAATGAGCATTTAACTGATTTAAATATTGAACCCACATCTGATGATGTAGAAAATATTTTGATGAAAGATTTAGAAAAGGTATATAATAAATATCAAAAGAAATATAATGGATATGAACTCAAATCTCATGTCATTCAAGCTTTAGTGAGAAAAGGGTATACATTTGATATGATTAATGACAAATTAAGAGAAAGTGGTATTGTAGATGAATAACGAAAAGAAATTAGTAGAAATGAATGAATTTGAACTTAAAAATGTAATCGCTGAATATAGAGAAAAGATGAGAAAATCAGAAATGATGGGTATACTTAATGAATATGAAGTTTATAAAAGAAAAGCGCTCATAGCAGAAAGTTACCTTGTAGATACTTCGAAAATTGAAATTGGAAAAGTATATGGTTTAGTAGGTGACACACCGAGTTACTTTAAAGTTGAACGTATTAAAGGCGTATTTGCTTGGGGATTTAGATTAAAAGGTTCAAAAATTGAAGAAGGCATTCCTGTAAGTCTTCTACAACTATAATGGTGGTGCAGAATGACACAGCAAATATTACTGAGAGTTGTAAACGCAACTAAATATTACTATGAAAATAAACAACAAAATAAATTTAAATCATTGTTTAAATTAAAACATTTAGATAAAAATATTGTGTTAAAGAATGTAACTGTTCATTTATATAGAGGTGAAGTTCTAGGAATTATTGGTGATCATGAATCAGGTAAAGAAATGATTAGTAAACTGATGATTAAAGAAGTTGCACCTAACTTAGGAAAAGTAACAAATAAAGAACAAACATTTTTAGCAGACGTTACTCATAAAGCTAATGATCATCAAACACTTAATGAATTGATAATTCGGACATTGAGCTTATCAGGAGTTAAATTAGAAGATATTTCAACAATTCAAAAGCAGATTTTAAGCTTTGCTAAGTTAACAGATAAAGGGACAAAGACTTGTAAAGAAATAAACGAAACAGAATATGCACAATTATTAGTTAGTATTGCAAAGTATATGAGACCTACAGTAGCTATTTTCACTAATATTATTCAATATTTAGATGAATCATTTCAAAAAAAATTCAATGAATTTTTGAATGAACAAAAAGAATACGATAGAGCAGCTGTATTAATAGATGATCATTTACATTCAATTGAAAAAATGAGTAATTATCTTATTTGGTTAACGTATGGTCAAGTAAGAAAAGAAGGTACCGTAAAAGAAGTATTAGGTGCTTATCGTGATTATCAAATGAAATATAATCAAATTCAAGACAAAAATCAAAAAGAATTATATGATTTGAAATGGAAAATCGATAAACAAGAATTACCTGTAGCACGTGGTGAAGGTTATAAAAGGATGCGTAAATATCAATATGGTAGAATTCCGAAATCCATTGAAAAAACAATATTATATGCTATTACATTTATAATTGGAGCAGTATTTGCAGCATTTTTTATGTTTATAGGAGTTGGAAGTTCACCGACAGATAAAGATGTAGCTACGAAGCAAGTTATTACAACGAATAGTGAACCTAAATACATAGATAAATCAGCTTATGTGCTTTCTTTAAAACATGATACTGTACTAACACCATCATCAAAAGGAAATAAAGTAAAAATTCCACAATATAGCTTTTTAGATGTTACTGGTGAGAATCAATCAAACTACAGACTTGAAGTAGATAATAAAGCATATATATCTAAGAAAAACAATCTGTATTACTTTAATCCAGCAGGGCTTTATGAGGATGTTGACTGGTCAGAATTAGAAGACTATGTTGATGGAAGTTATTTAAACTATATAGATTTTTATAATAGCTTTATGCATCAAGATCATAAGAAAGTTTCAGAAACGATAAATGCTGATAAATCAAATCGTTTCAATGAGCAGATGGAAGGCCAAAACGTGCATATGGTGTTCAATAGTGATAATGAATTAACTGGATTTACTTTTGATATTAAAGATAAGCAAAAGTTAATTAAAAAATTTAATATTTCAAGTGATACTTGGGTAGTAAAATCAAAAGACGGTTATATGATAGCAGATTTAGTAGAAAATAAATGGATATTTATTCAATTGTAGGAGGACTTTATGAACGAATTATTTGAACAGCATATTAAACATTTTCCACATATGATCAAATATTGCTTCTTTGAAGTTAAAAATCATTATAAATATTATTTGTCTGCTTTTGCTATTATGTTACTACTATTATTAATTACTTATTTTAAACTGTTCGTTACTGATGCAATAGATGTGCAACAATCAACTTCTTATTTTAAATTAGTAGGACTATTTGCTTATATGTGGATATTTTTATCGCTCTTTAATTCTGAAAAGACAGTTAGAAAACAAGGGGCATTATACAAACGGTTGTCAGTACCATATTACGTAGGTGCCTCATCACAAGTGTTATTAACGATGCTTATGTTCTTAATAGTCGTGACTTTGACAGGTATTGTTTCAACAAGTACTACTAACATTATAGAAATCAATCATTTAGGTTTCTTTTATTATTTAGTTATGGCTTATATTTTACTAGTGCCGATTGCTTCTATTATTGGACTGCTTGGTAAGTATTTATATTCCGCTAGATTCGTCGTTTTCGGATTATTAATATTATTGCTGTTTATAGTGCCAATCTTATATGTACCTAATAACATGTATGCAGTATGGGTAAATGTATTAAAATTGAATCCACTATTTTATATTAT
Source organism: Mammaliicoccus sp. H-M34 (assembly GCF_022386495.1). Classification (NCBI taxonomy): domain Bacteria; kingdom Bacillati; phylum Bacillota; class Bacilli; order Caryophanales; family Staphylococcaceae; genus Mammaliicoccus; species Mammaliicoccus sp. H-M34. The sequence goes on along the minus strand of NZ_JAJNIK010000006.1, from coordinate 11,921 downwards.
TAATGGTTTTCAACAATCAATGATTCTTGGAAATGATTCAGTCACGAACTTACCTTATCACATACTCTTTTACTTTGAAGTAGCATTTATCTACTTATTCTGGATAAATATTAATAGAGCATATAAAACAAGATACTTTGAATAGAATATAGATATTAGTAAATTAATTAAATTTAAAAACCCGCTCAATCCAATAAATGTTGGATTGAGCGGGTTTTTATGTCTATTATATTTCTAGCTTTTTCATTAATTTTTCTTCGGTAAATACCCATCCAATATAAGAAGTAGTGACTTTCATATCATCATCTAAATGCAATATTGCCACAAATGGATAGTGGCCATTTTTTAAATATCTTAAATCGATAAATCTAAGTTCAGTTGTTTTTTTATCAATTCTAGTAACTTCCCAACGATAAATAGAACTAAAACTTAAAAATGATCTTAAGTTTTTATCATATTTTGCATATGCCATTATATGATCATTAGGAAATGATTGTCTTTTAAATACATCATTAAAAGCAACGTTTCTACCATAACTTCGTCCTACATAATCATGTGTTTCTGTTTGTATAGCTATACGCCACTCCATAAATTTAATTGTAGGCGCAACAAATATTTTCACAGGATTATGCTCTTGTTGTATTTGCTTTAGTGCTTGATTCTTAATGGCTTTTTGTAACATGAAACGGACTACATAATAAAAAGCTAACAATAAATATAATGTTCCAAAGGCTAATCCAGGATGAACACCAAGTGTCCAAAATAAAATGGCAATTAAGTGTGCAACGAAAATAATAGGATCAAATGTATTAATAATACTTAATTGGATCCACTTATTGGATATGGGTCTGAGTGCTTGTGTACCATATGAATTAAAAATATCTACAAAAACATGAAAGAATACAGCAAACTGTGTCCATAACCAAATATGCAATACATCTACATTTGGAAAAATAACAAAAATTAGAAATGTTAATATCAAGGGCCATAATAATGTAAAAGGAATTGAGTGTGTTATACCTCTATGGTTTTTAACATAAACAGCATTATTTTTAAATTTTAAAACTGTGTCAATATCAGGTATTTGTGAACCAACCATTATACCAGTCGCCACTGCGGCAAATGTAGGTGTAACATTAGGATCCAATGTTGCAATACCAGTTAAAGCAACACCCATGACAACGTGTGTACCAGTATCCATAAAAATCACCACTTTACTTTAATCTATATGATATATATTATATATCATAAGTACGGTAATCTGAAAGCAATTCACAAGAAAGTAGTGTCATAGATGATAGAAAAGAATGAATTCAAAGATGATTTGCTTAACTGGTTTCATGAAAATAAGAGACAAATGCCTTGGAGAGAAACCAATAATCCTTATTACATTTGGTTAAGTGAAGTTATGTTACAACAAACACAAGTTAATACTGTAAGACCATATTACAATTCTTTTATAGATAGATTCCCAACAATTCAAGAATTGAGTAATGCTAAAGAAGAAGATGTTTTGAAATATTGGGAAGGACTTGGCTATTATTCAAGGGTTAGAAATTTTCATGAAGCAGTTAAAGAAGTCCAAAATGAATATAATGGAATTGTTCCTGATAATCCAGATGAATTTAAAAAATTAAAAGGAGTCGGACCATATACCAATGCAGCAGTTATGAGTATTGTTTACAATCACCCTATACCAGCTGTTGATGGAAATGTATTGCGTGTATGGAGTAGGTTAACTTGCAATCAACAAGATATAGCGTTACCTAAGACGAAAAAAGATTTTGAAAAAGAGTTGCAACCATTTGTAAAAACCGAATCCGGTGATTTTAATCAAGCAATGATGGAATTAGGTGCTACGATATGTACACCTAAAAAAACGCTTTGCATAATGTGTCCAGTACAAAACCATTGTTTAGCATTTGCTAAAGGACAAGTATCTGAATTACCAGTTAAAAAGAAAAAAGTGAAGAAAAAAACTATTGAGTATTCAGTACTATATATAACGAATAATGACGGAGAAATTCTAGTACGTCAAAGAGATTCAAAATTATTAAATGGTATGTGGGAATTTCCAATGTTCGATGCTGAAGATAGCATACATACAATTGAGGAAGAACTAGAAGCGGTTATAGATGTTCAACAAGAACCAATGTTTACAACTAAACATATATTTACACACATGACATGGAACATGAAAATATATAGAGCATATACTCAGAAAAATAACTTTGAGCATCCTTATAAATGGATAAAAAAAGATGATAAAGATAGTTTGTCATTCTCAACTTCCATGACTAAAATTTTTAATAAAGTAAATGAGTAAATTAATAATAAACATAATTTTAGCTTATTTATTTAAATATGATATAATAACTTGGTAAATATTTAAAAGGTGGTGTGGAACATGGTCAAAGAATCCATACCAAAAGAAGGCCAGGTAATTAAAGTACAAAGTTATAAACATGATGGTAATATACATCGTGTATGGTCTGAAACAACAATTCTTAAAGGTACGAGTCATGTTATTATCGGTGGGAATAATCGAACACTCGTAACAGAAAGTGATGGCAGAACTTGGGTAACAAGGGAGCCAGCGATTGTTTATTTCCATGCAGAATATTGGTTTAATGTCATTTGTATGTTCCGTGATGATGGTGTTTATTATTATTGTAATTTATCTTCACCTTTTGTTTGTGATGAAGAAGCTATTAAATATATCGATTATGATTTAGACATCAAAGTTTATCCAAGTGGAAAGTATCATTTATTAGACGAAGATGAATATCGTCAGCATATGAAGCAAATGAATTATCCTAAAGACATTGATGTTATTCTGAGAAGAAATGTTGATATTCTTCAACAATGGATTGAACGTAAAAAGGGACCGTTTGCGCCAGATTTTATTAAAGTTTGGCAAGAAAGATTTCATTCAATTGATAGAAGGAATTCATGAGAATGAAAACATTACAGCCTAGCAATAGCTAGGCTGTTTCGTTTGGACTATGATTGGGGGAACAGAAATGATCAAAAGGTATTTACAATTCGTTAAACCATATAAATGGCATATTGTAGGTACGATTATCATTGGGATTTTAAAATTTGGAATTCCGCTGTTGCTTCCATTATTAATAAAATATGTAATTGATGACGTTATAAATAATGGAGCATTATCAGTTGGGCAAAAAACAGAAAAATTGGCCTATGCGATGTTAATTATGGGATTTATCTTTGTGGTTTTAAGACCACCAATAGAATATTTCAGACAATATTTAGCGCAATGGACATCAAATAAAATCCTCTATGATATTCGAAAAAAATTATATACACATTTACAAGCACTCAGCTCGAGATTCTATTCTAATAATAAAGCAGGAGAAATAATATCTCGTGTAATCAATGACGTTGAACAAACAAAAGACTTTATCCTTACTGGTTTGATGAATGTCTGGTTAGACTTAGTTACTATCGTAATTGCTTTAAGTATTATGTTTGTACTAGATGTCAAACTTACTTTTACAGCAATTGCAATATTCCCGTTATTTATTTTTAGCATTTATTATTTCTTCGGCAGATTACGTAGTCTTACGAGAAGAAGATCTCAAAGTTTAGCAGAACTTCAAGGATTTTTACATGAACGTGTTTCTGGCATGTCTGTTATTAAAAGTTTTGCTATAGAAAAAAATGAAGAAGAAAGATTCGACAAAAGAAACCAAAACTTCTTAACAAAAGCAACTGACCATACTAAATGGAATGCTAAATCTTTCGCTGTTATTAATACTGTTACAGATATTGGACCATTACTCGTTGTAGGTGTAGGTGGGCTACTAGTTATTCAAGGTAATTTAACAGTAGGTACATTAGCTGCATTTGTTGCATACTTAGAACAATTATATGGACCATTAAGAAGATTAGTTGCGTCATCAACAACCTTAACGCAAAGTATCGCTTCTATGGATAGAGTATTTCATTTGTTTGATGAAAAGTATGATGTAAAAAATGAAGATGATGCACAAAATATTAACATTAAAGAAGGACATATTACTTTTGAAAATGTTTCATTCAAATACAATGAATATGAAGACGAGGTACTTACTGACATTAACCTTGATATTCAAAAAGGTGAGACAGTTGCCTTTGTAGGTATGAGTGGTGGAGGTAAATCAACCTTGATCAGTTTATTACCTAGATTTTATGATGTGACTAAAGGAAGTATCAGCATTGATAATCATAACGTAAAAGATTTCACGACTGAAAGCCTTAGAAATCAAGTAGGTATGGTTGAACAAGATAATATTCTTTTCTCTGATTCAATAAAAGAGAATATTTTATTAGGTAAACCAGATGCTACTGACGAAGAAGTCATCGCAGCTAGTAAAAAAGCTAATGCACATGATTTTATTGTATCTTTGCCTAATGGCTACGATACTGAAGTTGGTGAACGAGGCGTAAAACTATCAGGTGGACAAAAACAACGTGTTTCAATCGCTAGAATTTTCCTTAATAATCCTCCTGTTCTAGTACTTGATGAAGCTACAAGTGCGCTAGATTTAGAGAGTGAAAAAATCATTCAAGATGCTTTAGAAATATTGAGTTCAGAAAGAACAACACTAATTGTTGCACATAGATTATCAACTATTACCCACGCTGACAAAATTGTAGTGATTCAAAATGGTCAAATTGATGAAGTTGGATCACATAAAGAATTAATGCAAGCTAAAGGTAGTTATTATAATTTATACAATATTCAATCCTTCGGGTAAAATTACAATCCTTCTTATTCTATGCTATTATTAAATTAATAGAGATAGAATAAGGGGGATTTTTTATGACATTTTTAAGCATATTGCAACTGATTGTGAATATTTTATTTTTTGTAATCATTATAGGTGGATTGATCACATGCATAACGATTTACGTTATAGATAAAAGGCAAAAAAATCACAGTGTATTAAGAAATTATCCTTTATTAGGAAGAGTTAGATACTTTTTAGAAATGATAGGACCTGAATTACGTCAATATCTTATATTAAATGATAACGATGGCAAACCATTTTCTAGAAAACAATATTTAAATATCGTTATGCCCGGAAAATATAAAAGCAGAATCGAAAGTTTTGGTTCATTAAGAAAATTTGAAGAACCTGGATTTTATTTACAAAATGCTATGTTTCCAGTAGATTATGACGAACTAGAAATTAACCAAGAAGAGCTAATGACTACATATGTTTATAATATTTCGAATGAAGGTCTTTTTGAGCGAAAAGAAAAACAAATACAACAAGAAGTAGAACCTTATAAATTAACGCATAATAATGAAATAATAATTGGGGAGAATTTGAAATATCCCTTTAAAGTTAAAAGGTTAGTAGGACAGTCCGGTATGAGTTATGGTGCATTAGGTAAAAATGCGATAACAGCACTATCAAAAGGTCTAGGAAGAAGTGGTTCTTGGATGAATACTGGAGAAGGTGGTTTGAGCAAACATCATTTAGCAGGAGATTGCGATATCATCTTTCAAATTGGGCCAGGTCTATTTGGAGTTAGAGATAAAGAAGGTAACTTTGATGAAGAAGAATTTATCGAAAAAGCCAATATTGATCAAGTTAAAGCATTTGAATTAAAATTAGCCCAAGGTGCTAAAACAAGAGGGGGACATATTGAAGGAGCAAAAGTTACAGAAGAAATTGCGGAAATTAGAAACGTAACGCCGTTTGAGACAGTGAACTCACCTAATAGATTTGAATTTTTGCACAACAACAAAGAGTTATTAGAATTTGTAGATAAATTAAGAACATTATCTAATAAACCTGTTGGAATTAAAATTGTTGTAGGTAATATAAATGATTTAAAAGTACTGATTCACGAAATGGTTTCTACAAACATTATTCCAGATTTTATAACAGTAGATGGTGGAGAAGGTGGGACAGGAGCAACTTATCAAGAATTGGTTGATACTGTAGGATTACCACTCTTTACTGCATTGCCAATATTAGATGTAGAATTAAAAAAACAAAAGATAAGAGATAAAGTAAAAGTATTTGCTTCAGGAAAATTAATCACGCCTGACCAAATAGCTATTGCATTAGGTTTAGGTGCTGACCTAGTAAATGTAGCAAGAAGTTTAATGATTAATGTAGGATGTATAATGGCACAACAATGTCATACTAATAATTGTCCAGTTGGCGTAGCTACAACAGACCCTAAAAAAGAAACAGCATTAGTCGTTTCAGAAAAAGAATATAGAGTTTCAAATTATATTGTTAGTTTACATGAAGGGCTGTTTAATTTAGCAGCTGCAGTAGGAGTGAAAAGTCCAACCCAACTCAATGAAAAACATTTATTATATAGAAGTTATAATGGAGATTTGATGAATATCATACAGTACAAGAAATATCTATATAAACAAGACTTAGTATAAATAGAACTCGAAAGAAGTGTTCATCTATAAACTAAAAACAACCCACCATTGATTTGGCGGGTTGTTTTTATAGATCGAAATCTTCATCTTCAATTTTTATTTCACTATCATCAGGGTGATATTTAAAGTAACTAGATGATAGTTTTTCTAAATGTAATATAGTAGCTTTATAATCTAACATTGCTGATAGGACTTGCATAACATTCTCAATATAATAGTCTTCTTGATTTGGATTATCTGTAATATCTTTTATAAAGATTTTGATTAGATCTTCTTTATAAGGTTCAACTAAATAATCAGGAACTTGGTCAACTTCATGTTTAGCATTTTGGGATATTCTAACCAATATCTGCTCATGTTGTGCCATCAGTTCATCAAGTTCAAATTTTATTTGGACTTTTATATCATCATTTAAATTATGGATATCATTTTCATAGCGATTCATTTTTCTTAAAACTTCATATGCTCTTCGTGTTGCTGCAATTATTTCTTTGAAAAGGATCTTTTTACGCATTTGAGCAAAAGATTGCTTTTTAGTGTAGGCTCTTTCTTCTTTATAATAAAGATAGAATTGTTCAAGCTTTACTATTCGAGTTCTAATATTCTCTAAGTCTTGTTTTACATAATGAAATTCAGTTGTTCCATTCAAGACTAATCTAAACCATTTGAATATATCTGTTGATATGTTCAATGAATTATAATACATTTTCGTTTCAAATTTAGGTGGTAGAAATGTGAAGTTAACTATAAATGCACTAAGTACACCAATCATTACTAATACAAATCGGTAAAATGCTGATATATAGAAATCTCCTTCATGATGCCCAAGTATAATTAGGGCTGTAACAACTGCTAAGTTTGAAACGTGTTGTAGGTTAAACTTGTATAATATTGAAATAATGATAATTGCTGTTAAACCAATAAATACAACATGGTTACCGAATATAGAAAATATTGTAACAGCAGTTATTGCACCTATAACATTACCTTGAAATTGCTCTACTATCGTTTTAAATGAGCGATAGACGCTTGGCTGCATTGCAACCATTGCAGCTACACCAGCTATTGAAGTTATCATTGCTGGCCCTGGCAGTAAATTTGCTAGAAATATTGCTAGGACAATCGCGATACCAGTTTTAAAAATTCTTGCCCCAAATTTCATAGAACCATTCCTTTTAGTTATTAAAACAGAGTTGTAACAAATATCACAAGCCTAGTATATATTGTTTATACATCGTTTTTAATAACTTTTCAAGTTTATAGTTGAGAAAATGCATGATCAACAGCAATTAATGTCTGTTTTATGTCTGATTCAGTGTGTTCAGTAGTTAAAAACCATGCTTCATATTTAGAAGGAGCTAAATTAATACCTTGGTTTAACATTGCTTTAAAGAATTTGGCAAATTTTTCACCGTCAGTATTTTCAGCTTGTACATAGTTTTCTATTTTTTCATCTGTAAAGTAAAGCGTTAGTGCACCTTTAACTCGATTAACTGTAGCTTGAACGTTATGCTTTTGAATTAATTCTAGCAATCCTTCTTCAAGCTGTTGACCTAATTGGTCTAATTTTTCATATACACCCGGTTGTTCTAAGATCTCTAACAATGCGATACCAGCTCTCATAGATAATGGATTTCCAGCCATTGTACCTGCTTGATATGCAGGACCTAGTGGAGCGACATGTTCCATTATTTCTTGTCTTCCGCCATAAGCACCAATTGGTAATCCACCACCGATGACTTTACCAAAAGCTGTTAAGTCTGGATAAACACCTAATAAATCTTGAGCAGCACCATAATGGAATCGGAATGCCGTGATAACTTCATCATAAATAACTAATCCACCATGTTCATGAGTAATGTCATTTACAGCTTCTAAAAAGCCTTCTTTAGGTTCAACCATACCAAAATTACCTACAATTGGTTCAACTAATACACCAGCAATTTGATCTCCCCAATGGTCCATAGCTTCTTTAAATGAATCAATGTCATTAAAAGGTACAGTTATAACTTCTTGCGCAACGCTTTTCGGAACGCCAGCTGAATCTGGAGTACCAAGTTGTGAAGGACCACTACCAGCAGCTACAAGTACGAGATCTGAGTGACCGTGATAACAGCCCGCAAATTTAATGATTTTATCGCGATTTGTATATGCACGAGCTACTCTTATAGTAGTCATGACTGCTTCGGTACCAGAATTTACAAATCTTATTTTTTCTAATGATGGAATTGCATTACGTAATTTTTTAGCAAACGTAATTTCATATTCTGTAGGTGTACCGAATAATACACCATCTTCAGCAGCATTTTTAATCGCTTCAGTAATATGTGGATGTGCATGTCCAGCTATGATTGGACCATATGCTTGTAAATAGTCGATGTATTTATTATCGTCTACATCGTAGAAATATGCACCTTTCCCTTTTTTCATAACAACAGGTGCGCCGCCTCCAACAGCTTTGTAAGAACGAGATGGTGAATTAACACCGCCTAAAATATATTCGTCTGAAAGTGTTTGTAAATATTCACTTTTTGTAAAATTCATGATATCAACCTCTTTTAATTTAATTATTTTCATTTATATCGTATCATAAAATGAAAGAACTATCGTTTATAAGGAGTGTATATAATGATACAAATAGGTGAGAAATTTCCAAAATTCGAATTAAAAAATCAAAATGGTGAAATTGTTAATAGCGAGGATTTAAAAGGAAGTAAAACTATAATTTATTTTTATCCTAGAGATAACACACCAACTTGTACTACAGAGGCTTGTGATTTCAGAGATAATTTAGAGAGCTTTAATGAATTGAACACTAAAGTTTATGGAATTAGTGGTGATAGTGAGAAGAAACATTCTAATTTCTCAGAAAAGCATAGCTTGAATTTTGATTTGTTAGTTGATGAAGATTACAAGTTATCTGAACAAGTAGGCGTTTATCAATTAAAAAAATCGTTTGGAAAAGAATCAATGGGGATTGTTAGAACAACATTTGTTTTAGATGAAGAAGGAAAAGTGATACATACGATTGAGAAAGTAAAAGTCAAAACACAAATAGAAGAATTGAAAAACATAATAAAGGGATGATAATGATGAAAGTCGTTACTTTAATGAGACTAAGAGATCAAGAAGAAAGACTGAAAGAAACATTTCCTAATATAGAGTTTACATTTTATAAGCATCCTGATGTTGCTGATGAAAAAGTTCTAGAAAAAGCAGATGTATTAGTAAGTTATCATACCGAAGTAAATGAAACATTTTTAGATAAGTGCAAAAACATTAAATTGATCGCTTGGTTCGCTACAGGTGTAAATCAATTACCTCTAGAATATATACGAGATAGAAACATTAAATTAACTAATGCAAGAGGGGTACATGCTATACAAATAGCAGAATTCATATTTGCATATATACTGAATGACATTAAAGTGTTTAAACAATCTTATGAATCTCAAAAGAGAAAAGAGTTTAATCATAAACTTAATCCTGAATCAATAAATGATAAAACGATATTATTTATTGGAACAGGTAAAATACCACAAAGAACTGCAGAAGTTGCAAAAGCATTTAATATGAAAGTAATTGGTATAAATACAACAGGACATGAAGCACCGGGTTTTGATGAAGTATATTCTATAGAAGAAAGACGTCAAGTTTATAAAAAAGCAGATTTCGTAGTGAATGTATTACCTGAAACAGAAGATACTATTCATTTGTTGAAAACAGAAGACTTTAAACAAATGAAAGATAGTACGCATTTTATTAATGTAGGTAGAGGTTCTGTTGTATCAGAAGCGGTTTTAATAGAAGCATTAGAAAACAAAGAAATAAGATATGCCTCACTAGATGTGTTTGAAGGAGAACCTTTATCATCTACTTCTCAACTATATGATTTGGATAATGTGTTTATTACTGCTCACATAACAGGAAATGATAAAAATAATATAAAAAGAAGCACGGATATATTAGTTAAAAATTTAAATCTAATAAATAATGAAGATGTAGAAGGTTTATTTAATGAAGTTAAATCAAAAGCTGGATACTGATTAATTGTTTGACAAAATGCTACTAAAAGGGATATATTATAAATAATAATCATTATAAATTAGAAGGTGGGTGTAAGGATGCAACAAAATGTTGAGAATGTTGAACACATGTTAGACGATGCTATAGGTACTTTAAGAAGTACAGGTGTTAGAATTACGCCACAGCGTCAAGCGATTCTTCAATATTTAATAGAAACAGATAGTCATCCTACTGCTGATGAAATTTATCAGTCACTTTCACCACAATTTCCAAATATGAGTGTTGCTACAGTTTATAATAACTTAAAGGTTTTTAAAGAGACTGGGCTTGTTAAAGAATTAACATATGGTGATGCATCAAGTCGCTTTGATTTTGAAACACATAATCATTATCATATCATTTGTGATCAATGTGGTAAGATATCTGATTTTCACTATCCGAGGTTAGATGAAGTTGAGCAATTAGCTCAACATGTTACTAGTTTTTCAGTTACTCACCACAGAATGGAAATATATGGTGTTTGTCCAGAATGTCAAAGTAAGAATAAATAAAGAAAAAAAGCTAAAGGTATTTAACCTTTAGCTTTTTTTCTTTTCTTCATTAGTATCTTCTATTTCTTGTTCCTCTAACTTCTTAGATTTACGTTTGTTATTATAATCTTGATTAAATGCTTTACCTTCCAAGTTCTTATCCAAAGTAAGTGGTTGATTACAGTTTGCACAAATATCTGCACGACCTAACATTTTTGTATAATGATCACAGTTTGGACATTGAACCTGTATTGTTCGCGAACTAAGCATACCAATCCAGAAATAAACGACAAATGATAAACCAAGAGCCAGCATTCCTAGTACTAAGAAAATACTAAATACAATTTGGCTTTTGAAATAGTAAAAGAAGAATACACCTACATACATTACAATCATACCTAAAAAGATTAATCCTAATGCAAAAGATCTTATTCTGTTAATTTTACTAGTAGGTTTCTTTCGAAATAGCTTCAATTCTATTCCCTCCATACTAATTAATACTGATAAAGTATAGCATAATTTCTATTAAAATATATAGTACCTTATAAAGCGAAATAATACACAATTTTGTTTATATAAACCGTTGACGTGTTCAATATATCTTGATATTATATAAAAGTCGTCAAAACAGACAGACGAAACAAAATTAATACATTGTTAAAAAGGTTAATAAAGTGTAAATTTAACGCTTGAAATTAACTAAATAACAATGTAATATAAATTATGCAAGTTGATTGATTCGAAAAAGACATCTTGATAAGATTGGTTGATTCGAAAAAAACAAAATATTATTTTTTAAAAATAATACTTGCATTGATATTTAATAACTGGTATAATTGTTTCTTGTAGCGGTTAAAATGAACATTGAAAACTGAATGACAATATGTCAACGTTAATTCCAATAATTGAGTACTTATAGTACTTCAAAGAGTGATTGGCTTAAC
>NZ_JAJNIK010000005.1:0-157489 GCF_022386495.1 Mammaliicoccus sp. H-M34 | reverse complement strand
TTGGTTAAGCCAATCACTCTTTGAAGTACTATAAGTACTCAATTATTGGAATTAACGTTGACATATTGTCATTCAGTTTTCAATGTTCATTTCGTCTCACAAGAATCTATTATACACGCATCTAAATTCGAAGTCAACAACTTTTTAAAATTAATTTTCAAAGTGTTTTGATGTGTTATTTATCTCTCGCTCACAAGATATAACTATACACGCTAAATCTAGTGAACTCAAGCATAAAAATTACACCAAAACAACCATTGTTCTCAAATATGATTATTTCTCAACATATTCTTTTAAATTATCGTATATTCTTTCAGCATCTTTGTAGCCTTGTTTATATAAAGCGTCTAATTTCTTAGGATTTTTCTCAATTCTATCTACTGATAACGAATCTGAAGGTCTTATTACGAATAAATTCCCTTTTTCTTCTTCCTCTTCTATCCATTCTAATGTCTTATTGTAATGTTTATACCTAATGGCCATGAGATGATTCACTTTAGGATATGCTCTCAATCTAAAAACTCTAGAAAATCTACTTTGTTTTTTACGATAGCCTTTAGGTCTTGTAAGAATAAGAACGTTTTTCTTATAACCTTCCTCAATCGTTTTATTCAAAGGTATAGGATTTACAACTCCTCCATCTAATAAAGTATGTCCTTTGTATTGAACAGGATTTGCCATCATAGGTAATGAACTCGTTGCCTGTAATGCAGTTAAAATAGAATCTTTAGTTTCTTTCTTATCAAAATATACAGCTTCTCCTGTTTCACAGTCAGTTGTTACAATAACAAATTCTTCTTCAGCTTGATCAAACTTTTCAAAATCAAAGGGTTCTAAATAAGTAGGTATATAGTGATACACAAAATCCATTCCAAATAATTCTTTTCTCTTTACATAGTTGGAAAGAGAAATATATCGTTTATCCTTTATATACTTTGCTGTCACACGATGGTTACGTCTATATTGTCTAGATAAGTAACTTGCTGCCATTGAAGCTCCTGCTGAAACACCGATATTATATTCAAAATATAAATCTTTTTTAATAAAGAAGTCTAATACACCTGCTGTATACATACTTCTCATTCCGCCACCTTCTAATATTAACGCTGTGTCCTTTATCATATCTACACTCTTTTCTATACCTTTAGTTAAATGAAAGCAACCTGCTACATATTACATGTGAGCAGGTTGCATGTTTATTATTAAATTTCTGTTCTTCCAGTTATAGCTTTAGACAGTGTAACCTCATCAGCATATTCTAAATCGCCACCTACTGGCAATCCATGTGCAAGTCTAGTTGTTTTAATGCCGATTGGCTTAACAAGTCTAGATATATACATTGCTGTTGATTCACCTTCTATATTTGGATTCGTTGCTAATATAATTTCGGTAACTTCATCACTCTTTAGTCGTTCTAATAATGAAGGAATATTAATATCTTCTGGACCAATACCTTCCATTGGAGATATAGCTCCGTGCAATACATGATATAAACCTTTATACTCGCGCATCTTTTCCATTGCTATAACATCTTTAGAATCTTGGACAACACACACAACAGTACGATCTCTTTGCTTATCTTGGCAAATATGACAAGGTGATACATCTGTAATGTGTCCACAAGTTTCACAATAAGTTAGTTCTCGCTTTACATCTACAAGAGATTTAGCAAAAAGAACAACATCGTCTTCTTTCATATCTAATACATGAAAAGCTAATCGTTGAGCTGTCTTGGGACCTATCCCAGGCAACTTCATAAAGCTATCAATTAATTTAGATATTGGTTCTGGATAAAACATCATTACATCATTCCAGGAATGTTAAGACCTTTTGTATGTTTACCTAAACGATCTGCAGTTACATCGTCTGCTTTAGATAAAGCATCATTTGTTGCAGCTAATACTAAATCTTGTAGCATTTCTATATCTTCAGGATCTACAACGTCTTCTTTAATGATTACGTCTAAAATTTCTTTATGTCCAGAAACAACAACTGTAACCATTCCGCCACCAGCTGTTCCTTCAATTTTTTCTTCTTTTAGCTTTTCTTGTTCCTCAGCCATTTTCTTTTGCATTTTTTGCATTTGTTTCATCATTTGTTGCATATTTCCGCCACCGCGCATAATTTCGTCCTCCTAATATCTATTTTGTTCGTTATAGAAAATTAATTTTTGTCATATTTATTATACATACCTTTGGAGATGATGTCATGTATTACTCATCAGTAACACGTACTGTGTCCTCACCGAATAGTTCTTGTGCTTTTTTAACGACATCCGCTTCTTTAGTCTTTTCTTCCTTAACAGTATCATCTTGAGCAGGATTAGCTTTTTTAGATTGAATGTATTGTTGTCTAACTTGTAACCACTGTGAATTTGGTACGCCAACTACTTTGACAGTTTTATCTACTATTTCACAGACAATCGCTTCTATATGATTTCTTTTTTCATCATTTTTGTTAACTATCTCGCAATGTATATCTTCATCAAACTTTACCAGTACATGATCTTCACTAGCGGCGACAGGTTCCGAGTTCAACAATAAACTAACTAATGCTCTTTGTTCTTTCTCTTTAACCGATTCGATAACCGCTTGCCATTTTTCTTTTAGTAAATTCAAATCATCACGATTAGCATGATCAAGAACACGCTCTATTTGTCTAATTGAGAAGACATGTTTAGATTGCTTTCTACCTATGTTCTGTTTATTTTCAATTGGTTTCGCCTTTTGACTACCACCATTCTGAGAAAGTTGATGAACGTGTTCCTCAAGTTGTTTGATTTTATTCATTACTTCACTTGATGCTACTTGATTACTTTGACCATCTGTTGATGGTTGTTCTTTGTTATTACTTGTAATCAATTCTGTTAACTTAACAATGAGTATTTCTATATGAACATTTTGGTTAATTGCAAAACGCATTGAAACTAATGTGTCGTTAATGCAATCAATCATCTTGTACATTGTATTTAAATCAATATGATGAAGTGCATGTTGCTCGTCATCTTGATCAGTCGTTTTGGCTACAATTGCATCTCTAATGAAATAAATCATATCATTAACAAGTCTATTCACTTCTTTACCAGCAGCGATAAACTCATGATATCTCGTGAAAGCCTGTTTAATATCTTTAGCTACAATGTCGCTGAATAACGCGTTTAATGCTGCTTTATCTACACTACCTGTTACATTTAAAGCATGTTCAAGTGACAAATGTCCATCTCCAAATGCAATTGCTTGATCCATAATACTTAGTGCATCACGCATACCGCCTTCTGACACTTGTGCAATAAATGATAAAGCATCTTGTTCATAAGTAATATCTTGTTCGTCTGCAACAAATGCCAATCTACTTTCTATCTCTCCAGAATGAATCGCTTTAAAATCAAACCTTTGACATCTCGAAATAATTGTTGGTGGTATTTTGTGAGGCTCTGTCGTAGCAAGAATAAATATAGCATGACTTGGTGGTTCTTCAAGTGTCTTTAGAAGCGCATTAAAGGCACCAGTTGTTAACATATGCACTTCATCTATAATATACACTTTGAATTTAGATTCACTTGGTGCATATTTTACTTTATCTCTAATATTTCTAATTTCATCTACACCATTATTACTTGCAGCATCTATTTCAATTACATCTGAATTGGTTCCTTGTGTAATACCTTTACAAATTGCGCATTCATTACAAGGTTCACCATTTGTATTTTCTGTACAATTAATTGCTTTAGCAAAAATTTTAGCAATACTCGTTTTACCAGTTCCGCGTGGGCCATTAAATAAGTAAGCATGTGATTGCTTTTCTTTTTGGATTGCATTTCTTAATGTTTTTGTGACATGTTTTTGACCTACAACATCTGAAAATGACTGCGGCCTATACATTCTATACAAAGCTTGGTAGTTCAAAATGGCACCTCCAAAGTTTAATACGATATACCTTATATTATATCACGAATCGATACTGACTTCTTATTATAAATTACTGAAAATATTCAGGATAATGAACAGTACCTCTTATTTCTTTAGTTGGGTGGTCCCATAAATATTTGAACATGAAGTTCTCATCTGGCACTTCAAACGGAGCATAAATCTCAAAGTCCGAAGCAATATGATAGCCTAGCTTACGATAATATTCAGAATGACCGAGTACTACAACACCTATATAACCATTTTCATATGCTCTATATTCTAACGCCTCTATTAAAGCTTTGCCTATACCTTTATTTTGGTATTGTGGCAAAACTGAAACAGGTGCCAATGCTAATACAGTATTACTTTGTTCATCAGAATTTATTGTTACCTCTGACATCATTGCATGCCCTAATATTTTCCCTGACTCCGTTTTTGCTACTACTTCAAGTTCAGCGTTATAAGTTAGTGATTTTCGAATTTTTCCGATTAACTCAAATTCTTTTCCGTTTGATTGCGCTTCTGTTAAAAAAGATTGTTTCACAACTTCTTTAGCAAGTTCATATTCCGATTCCACAATAGTACCAATTAGTAATTGCGTCATGTATGATAATATCCTCCTGATATAAGAAAAAGGGCGACCGCGGTCACCCTTTTTGAATTTATATTTAATTTGATAATTTAAAATTTAAATACCGTGCACCTTTGCTTTGAACAAACATCACAAGCGTAACCTCAGTCGTTAGCTAAACCTCGGCAACCCTACGGCACATACAATGATCCACTTAATGCTGCTTCCTTCCGGACCTGACATGATTCATGGGTTTGTATTGCATAGGACCGACGTCTTCAGACACCACGTGCTGAGGGCAGACCTCACAATAATATGTCCGCAGCAAAGGAATTCAGTCCTGCATAAGCGGATTTCAAGTACAGGGAACCGCTACCTCCCCACTTAGCACGGCAATTTATATAGTACAACAAAACCTTTACTTTTGGCAAGAGAAAACTATTCTTTATATTCGAGTTTGATTAATCACTCTTCGAGAAAAATCTACAAATTTAAATTCCGTTGCAATATGTCTAGATATATTATACTGAAATCGTTCTGCATTATTAAGGTGTACAATCCCTCTAACTGTTGCTGTAAAAGGTGGATCTAAATGACCAAAATAAGCGATCTCTTTATCCGACATTCTCTCAAAAGTAATAGATTTATTTGAATAACTGATTTCCACATTCATTTCATTTTCTATATAACGATAAATTGATTGTGAAGCTACTTCTTTCGTTAGTTTAGGAATCACACTACATATAAAGTAATCTTCATCCATAATATGCACGTTGTTGTTCTTCTTTCTTGTTCTAATAACATGCCAAAGTTTATCCTGATCATTTAGTTCAAGAGCATGTTTTACAATTGGTACTTCTTCTGCACGTATTACTTCGAGAAGTTCGACTTCAGTTTCATAGTCTAAACCTAATCTTTGATTAATTTCTTGAAAACTTATCATTTCCGAAATTGGAAATTGAATGATGTCTTCATATATTACAACTGAACCTTTACCTCGTAATTTTTGTATATAGCCCTTTTCTTGTAATAAATTTAAAGCTTTCCTTACAGTTTCTCTAGAAGTTGAATATATTTTTGTTAATTCATTTTCTGAAGGTAGTTGCTGTAAATGAGCATATTCACCATTTATAATTTTTTCACAGATAGATTGGTAGATTTTCATATACTTGTTCATTGGGTTCACCTCTATACCTTCAAAAATTCCTTAACTTCCACTTACTTTAACTACAAATGCGTCATATGGTTGTAATGTGTTACCTTTTAAATCGTTATTTGCAATCATAATCTCGCCTTCTAAATCGATATCTGTTGGGATATCTACTTCTCGGTTAGAGTAATTTGCTATAACTATCCATACTTCATCATTCAAACGTCTTTTATATACAAATAAATCTGAATGCTCCATATAAAGTGGCTCTATTTCTCCATAAGTTATAATATCATGTTCATGGCGTATTTTGATTAATTTTTGATACGTGTAAAAGATTGAAGATTTATCTTCCAGCGCCGCTTCTACATTAATGTGTTTATAATTATTCGGAATACCAATCCATGGTGTTCCAGTTGTAAATCCAGCATTTTCTTGTTTATTCCACTGAATTGGCGTTCTAGAATTATCTCTAGACTTTTGTCCAATCACTTTCATAATCATTTCCTCATCTATGCCATTACTTTTTAAAAGTTTGTAAGCATTGAGAGACTCAACATCTCTATATTGATTAATGTCTGTAAACTTAGGATCCGTCATGCCAATTTCTTCACCTTGATATATATATGGTGTTCCTTGTAACATATGCAAAGATATTGCGAGCATTTTTCCAGATTTAACTCTATCTTCTTCTGTTGTATCATTTCCAAACCTTGTCACAACTCTTGGTTGATCATGGTTACACCAGAATATCGCATTCCATCCATTACCTTTAGCGATATTTACTTGCCAATCCATTAAAATACGTTTCAGTTCAAGAAAATCAAATTTCATGTCTGACCACTTTTCACCATTCTTATAATCTACTTTTAAATGATGAAAATTAAACACACTGCTTAATTCGTGTCGTTCAGGATTCGTATATTGAATACAATTATCAATTGTAGTTGAAGACATTTCACCAACCGTCATAATATCTTTATCACCAAAAGTCTGTTTATTCAGCTCTTGTAAATATTCGTGAACTTTTGGTCCATCAGTATAAAATTCTTTTCCAATTGCTTCTGAATTTTCGAATGCACCTTTAGATATTAAATTAATAACATCAAATCTAAATCCATCTATACCAAAATCAATCCAATAATTGATCATTTCGTATATTTCAGATTTAAGTTTGTCATTCTCCCAGTTTAAATCTGCTTGAGACACATCGAATAGTCTTAAATAATAACTTTCTGTTTGTTCATCATAAGTCCATGCATTGCCACCGAATTTTGATTCCCAATTCGTTGGCGGCTCGTCTTTCGTTCCTTCTTTCCAAATATAATAATCTCGATACGGATTATCTTTAGATTTACGAGACTCTACAAACCAATGATGAGCTGTAGATGTATGATTAATAACGATATCTAACATGATTTTAATACCTAGACTATGCGCTTCACTAAGTAACTCTTCAACATCTTCTTTAGTGCCAAAATCTGGATTAATTTGATAATAATCACTAATATCATAACCATTATCATTCATTGGTGATTCATAAATTGGTGTTAACCAAACATAATCAACACCTAAAGTTTGTAAATAAGGTAACTTTTCAATTATTCCTCTTAAATCACCTTGTCCATTTCCAGTCGTATCATTGAAAGATTTTGGATACACTTGATAAACGACAGACTTTTTCCAATCTGAAACTGCCATATTGGTAAACTCCTTTTATAAATTATTCTTTCACCATTTCTTTCGCTTTTTCATTTGCAAAGTTTGAAAGCACAACCGTTAGTATAGCTGGTAATACCATAGCTATCAATGTAGCAATACCGAACACTGCCCAATATTCTCTTTGAATTGAGATGATTGCAGGTACACCACCTACACCTACACTACCTAACACTTTATTAGCTCCAATAAATGCACCTAATAAACTTGAAGAAATAATTGCTGCAAAGAATGGATATTTAAGTGGTAAGTTGACACCAAACATCGCCGGTTCAGTTACACCTAGAAATGCTGAAATACCTGAAGTAACTGCTAAACCTTGTTCTTTACCCATTTTACGTTGTTTATATACTATCCAAGCTCCAAACGCTGCTGAACCTTGACAAATATTTGAAATGGCAACGATTGGCCATAAATATGTTCCTCCGAGTGGACTTCCCATCAGTTGGAAATCTACTGCTAAGAACATATGATGTAAACCAGTAATAACGAGTGGCGCATAGAACAATCCGTACACTGCTCCACCTAACCATCCTGCACTTTCAAAGATTGCTTTAATAGCATCTGTAATAAGTGTACCTAAACCTAAAGCTAATGGCCCAATTACAATAAATGCTAAGAAACCAGTGACTAATAGCGCTACAGGACCAACGACTAACATCTTGATTGAATCATGAACACGTTTTGTAAGGAATTTCTCTATCACTGACAATACCCAAGTTGCAAATAATATTGGTAATACTTGTCCTTGGTAATTCAACTGCTTAATTTCTAAACCGAATATATGCCATACAGGTATTTCACTTGATTTACCGCCACCCAAATCATATTGAGAAGCAAGTTGTGGATGTAACAAGATTAAACCTAATACTAAACCTAAAATCGGACTACCTCCAAATACACGCATAGCCGACCAACCAATTAAAGCTGGCAAGAAGATAAATGCGGTACTTGCGATAACATTAATGATGTTCGCAAAATCTGCTAACCATAGATATTGCTCAATGAGCGGTTTAGGACCAAATAAATCCTTTGCTGTTAACACATTATTTAAACCTAATAGTAAACCAGCTGTTACGATTGCTGGCAAGATAGGAATAAACACGTCACCTAATAATTTAATTAAACGTTGGAAAGGATTCATTTTTTGTTCTGACGCTTTCTTTACATCATCTTTCGAACTTTCTTCAACCCCTGTTTCTTCTTGAAAAACTTTATACGCCTCGTCAACAGTTCCCGGTCCAATTACAATTTGAAATTGGTTATTCGCTGAAAAAGACCCTTTCACTAAATCAATTTCGTCTAACGCTTCCTTGTTAACCTTACTTTCATCATTTAATACTAATCGTAAGCGTGTAACACAATGCGTTGCTGCGTTAACATTGTCCTGTCCACCTATAGCATCAATGATCTGTCTTATATCTTCTCTTTTCACAGCCATTGAACTCACTCCCCCTATATTTATTTAACTGAATTATAACTTGTATATACAAGCATGTAAAGGCTTACAATTAATATTATATTTATAATGTAGTATGATTGGATAAAGGAGGTTTTGTATATGTCTTTTTTAACAGATGAATTCATAGACCACGATGGGCTTTCACTAGAGTTCGCTAATGAAAGTTCTACGATTTTTACCAACCATCATCAAGAAGAAATATTTGAGTCCGCAAGTATAATCAAACTACCAATCATGATTTATATTTTTAATCATGCAACTAAAGAGGAACGACAAGAACAAATACAACTATCTAATATTGTTGGTGGGAGTGGTGTATTACAAAATATGAACACTCAGAATGTAAGCATAAATGACTTAATTTATTTAATGATTGTTGTGTCTGATAATACAGCTACAAACACTTTAATCAATCATTTTGGTTTACATCATATTAATTTATTTATAAATGAAACACTTCATTGCGAAAATACTGAACTAAATCGTTTTATGATGGATGAAAATGCGATTGCTGAAGGTATACAAAATATTACGACAGCTAATGACATGATTAAAATACTTCGCTATATTACGCAACACGATGACAAACAAGAAATGATGGACATTATGTACCACCAACATTTGAATGATAAAGTTTCTATTTATAAATCTTTCTATGAAGAATCACTTTCTTTTTATTCTAAAACAGGTGAATACGGGAACGTCGTAAACGATGTAGGTATTATCCAACATGAAGGTACACTCTATTATTATTGTTTTTTATCAAACACAAACAAACCCAAAAAGGCGATCGATTTCTCTCACCAATTCGGGTCATATATCATCCAATCTATTTTAAAAATCTAATAATCTTGCTGCTTTTACTAATATTTTTTGATAATAGCTTCCAGTTAATTTAACTATTTCAATACTTTTCGGTGTATGAGGCGCGTGAATCATCATATCATCACCCATGTATATACCAACGTGTGATAAGAAGCCCTTATCTTCTGGTTTACTAAAGAAAAGAAGGTCACCAGGTTCAAAAGCTTTCTGTTCAATAGAAACATCTTCCATTGCTTCATACTGTTCATCTGCATCTCGAGGTATATGGAAATTCTGACTTTTATACATTTGGTAGCAAAGTCCTGAACAATCATATCCATAACTAGACATGCCCCCCCATAAATATGGCAAGTCTAAAAAGAGTCTGGCATTTTCAATTACACCTTGCATTGTTCCTTTCAGAAAAGTGCCTTGCTCATCGCTTAAAATAATATCTTTTGAATGTATTAAACCTGTCCCTTCAGGGGTATCTACTTCAATATATTCATCATTATTATTTGTCACTGGCAACACCGTATTAAATGAAAGAATTTGTTTTGTTGTAAAATCTAAATTAAACAAAGTTGTTTTCGGTACTTTAACGCGTGCTTTTTGATGTGATTGATAATCCTTCATTTCACTTAGTTGGCTAGTTGGAATATTGCCAGGGTAGCCTTTTTTATGTTGTTTTGAAGCCTGCTCTGTACATATCACATAACTCCAGCCATCTTGTTCATCTATAACTTCAACCATTTCACCATACAATATTTGTGTATCTATTCTGCTGTCTTCTGTAAACGATAGCTTCTCTTTTAGACTGAGTTCTAGTAGCCATCTTTGAATATTAGCTGGGTACATTATGCCATCTCTATCAATATCTCTAGCTTTATCTGCACTTCTCCATATTGTCCCTACATTAACTCTGCAGTATTTTTTCATGAACTCACCTTCTTATATAAAGATTTTCTATCTATTCCTAAACCAAATCCTTCTGACGGTGACACTTTAGCTCCTTCATATACAATACCGCCTTCAATTTCTCTTTCAACTACCATTAAAGGCGCATCAAAATCAACTCGATTTACTTGTTTAGCAGCTAAACTAAAATGCAAAGCTGCAGTTACAGAAACATGCGTCTCCATCATACATCCAACCATACAATGTATATCTGCATTTTGTGCTATATCATGAATTTTTAGTGCTTCGTGTATGCCACCAGTCTTCATCAATTTAATATTCCACAAATTATTAGCACCTACTTCTACTAATCTTCGTGCATCATATGTACTAAACAAGCTTTCATCTACCATTAAAGGTATATTAAATGATTGTGTTAATTTACCAAGAAGTTCATATTCATAGCGGCCAACCGGTTGTTCAATACTTTCAATTTCTAAATCTGCTTCATCAAAATGTTTTAGTGCATATCGCGCACCTTGTTCATCCCAAGCTTGATTAGCATCAGCACTCAATATGACATTGTTAGGCAGAGAAGTTCTCAAAGCCTTCAGTCTATTCAAATCAGTTTCAACATTGTCTTTCCCTACTTTTATCTTCAAGTGATTAAAACCTTCTTCGACATATCTCAAACCGTCTTCAACCATTTCATTTGCTTCATTCAGACTAACTGTATAGCATGTTTCTAAATCTTTATTTCCTGGGTTATGATCCAAATACTTATATAAAGGTAATTCAGCTTCTTGAGCTAATAAATCATAAAGTGCAATATCAATTGCTGCTTTAGCACTTGTATTACCAACAATTATTTGTTGTATTTCATCTAACAAATCTTTCGTTAACTGTCTATTTATTAAAAGGGGTTTAAACACTTCTTCAATTGCCGCTTCAATTCCACCTTTTGTGTCACCTGTAATCACATATGTAGGTACAGCTTCCCCAACCCCTACTATATCTTCGTAATTTGTCTCTATAAAAACGTATATACTTTCTATTACTTCAACTGTTCTTAGAGCTGTTTTGAATGGTTTCTTTAAAGACGTCCCGTATCTATAATATTTTATATCTGTAATAAACATAATACTGCCCCTTTATTCTATATTTACACCTGATTCTATTTTTAATAATTTTTGATCCACGTCTAAAATTGCTTTCGTTCCAAATGGTATAGCGAAATGAGGTGTACAATGTCCAATATTCAAATCATATACTGCAGGTTTACCTAAACGCGTTATAAAAAAGTCCAAAACTTCATTCATTGTTAACGATTTTTTAGGATTTTTAGGTTCACTATCGGTAAATGGGCCAATTATAAACCCTATAGCATCGTCTAACTTTCCAGCCGACTTCAATTGTTGAAGAAAGCCATCAATTTTATACGGTTCTTCACCAATATCTTCTATAAATAAAATTTTCCCTTTTGTATCAATTTCATACGAAGTGCCTAAACCAGAAACTAATAACGATAAACAACCTCCAACAATATCACCTTCAACTCGTCCAGGTACGAGTGTATTAAATGTTAATTGATTAGTTGGATATGTTATATCTTTACCATCAAATAACTGTTCAAAACTCTTAATAGATGTCTCATTAAAAGTATCTCCAATATCAGAAGCAATCATTGGCCCTTGATATGTAGTCAAACCTGTTTGTTGTCTAATAGCATTATGCAAACAAGTTATATCACTGTATCCCCAAATAATTTTTGGATATTTCTTAACAAGCTCGTAATCAATTTGCTCCACAATTCTAGGTGTGCCGTATCCTCCACAAGCACAAATGATGCCCTTAACTTCATCATCTTTTAGCATGTCATGTAAACTTTGTAATCTTTCTTCATCTGTACCTGCTAAATGGCCATAAATGTGTTCAATATTATTCGCTAACTTAAATTTAACTTGGTACCTCTCTTCTAAACGTTTCAAGCCATTCTTTAAATGTTCTTGGTTCGGTGGACTCGCTAACGCTACAACACCTAACATATCTCCCCGTTTTAAACCCTTCGCCTTCATTCAGTCACGACCTTTATCAGAATATTCTTATATTATAGCAAAGTTGTAAAACATTTGTACAAAACAAAAAGCACTACCTACTAATGTAGGTAGTGCTTTTCTATATAATAGTCTTGGTTAATTTAAAAATAATGGCGGAGGAAGAGGGATTCGAACCCCCGCGAGCCGTTAAGCCCCTGTCGGTTTTCAAGACCGATCCCTTCAGCCGGACTTGGGTATTCCTCCAAATAAGACAATACTTATCTTATAACATGCCATCACTCATGTCAACAAAAACCGCAAAAATTAAATTGTAATTTTTTTCTTTAAGGCTTTATCTACAGATTTTGCGACTGCTCGACCTTCTTTTATTGCCCAAACTACTAAACTTTGACCTTTTCTTGCATCACCAGCGACAAATATTTTATCTTGATTCGTTCTAAAATCTTTTTCATTTGCGACTATTTTATTACGCTTTGTATTTAAATTAAATGAATGTGGTACTAAATGCTCAGTTCCTTCAAAACCTATTGATAATAATACTAAATCTGCTGGCCAATGACGTTCAGTTCCTTCTACAATAACCATACCATCTTCCGTTTCTTCTAATACTTGTGTATAAAGGCCACGGATATTATCATTCTCATCGACATCATAACGCATCGTTTGAATACCATAAGCTCTTGGTTCAAATCCAAATTTTTCACGGTACTCTTTATGAGCGTAGTCTAATTTGAATATTGGCATTGGTAATGGCCAAGACGTATTTTGCTCCATTTTGTCAGTCAATCTTACATATTTATTAAATTGAACTACTGATTTACAATCATCTCTTAATGCTGTTGCTACACAGTCTGCACCAGTATCACCCGCACCTATTACAATCACATTTTTACCTTTTGCTGTTATTGTCGGTTCTTCAATTTCTCCCATTTGTAATTGCGTTTGTTCTGTTAAATATTCCATTGCAAAATGAATACCAAAACTCATGCGTCCTTCTAATGGTAAATCTCGTCCTTTTTGTGAACCGGTGCAAACTACAATCGCATCATATTGTGCATCTAGTTCTTCTTTCGTGATGTCTTTCCCCACATTAACATCTGTCTTAAAGACGATACCTGCTTCTTCCATTAATTTAACACGACGCTCAATCACTTCTTTATCCAACTTCATACTTGGTATACCGTACATAAGCAAACCACCAGGACGATGATTTCGCTCATATACCGTCACATTATAACCTAATAAATTTAATTCTTCTGCTGCAGTTAAGCCTGCTGGACCACTGCCTATAATCGCAACTTTCTCTTCAAGACGTTGTTCTGGAAACTTAGGTTTAACAAGTCCCATATCATATGCTTCATCAATAATTGTGCGTTCAATTCCTTTAATGGCTACTGAATCATTATTAATAGCTAAGACACATGACGATTCACATGGTGCTGGACAGACACGACCAGTAAATTCGGGGAAGTTATTCGTTTCAGATAATCTTTCATATGCTTCTTTATAATCTTTTCGATAAACTAAGTCATTCCATTCAGGTATATAGTTACCGATTGGACAACCTATTGTATCTCTACCGAATGATGAGCCTGTCTGACAAAATGGTGTGCCGCAGTCCATACAACGGGCACCTTGTGTTGCAGCATCTTCTGTTGTAAAGCGTTGTTGGAATGGTTCATATCCATTTATTCTATCTTTTAATGACAACTCATCAAGTTGTTGCTTAGGATACTTCATAAAACCTTTAAATTCACCCATAATATGCCCTCCTTCTTAATATACAGAAGCCAGTTCTTCTTCATCACCTATAGATTTTCGATCATCAAAGAATGCATTTAAAAGTGCGTCTTCTTCGTTTTCTAATTTGTGTTGTGAAATCTTCTGCATCATGAGTTTATAGTCTTTAGGAATCACTTTTACTACTTTTTCAACAATTGTGTCGAATGATGCTAACACTGCTTTTGCTTTTTTACTATTTGTATATTTAACATGCTCTTCTAACATATGTTTTAAATTAGCTATTTCATCTACGTCTTTTAAAGTTTCAAATTCAAGTGTATCCAACGCGTTTCTTTTCTTGAATGCTTCAACATCTGTAGGCATTGCATAACACACGCCACCACTCATACCTTGACCAAAGTTACGTCCAACATCCCCTAGGATAACTACGCGTCCTCCAGTCATATATTCTAATCCGTGATCTCCAACACCTTCGACAACAACTTTTACACCACTGTTTCTAACACAGAAACGTTCTCCTGCTCGTCCGTTTATATAAGAAGTACCACTCGTTGCACCATAGAAACAAACATTACCAACAATGATATTATCTTCTCTATCTTCGTTCGGTGCTTTCAAGATTAATTTACCTCCAGATAAACCTTTACCAAAGTAGTCGTTTGCATCACCAGTATGATGTAAAGTCATACCTTTAGGTGTGAATGCGCCATAGCTTTGTCCAGCATGTTTAAATGTCTTAACATGTATCGTATCTTCTGGTAAGCCTGGTTCGCCGTGTACTTCTGTGATATAACTACCTGTGATAACACCAACATCTCGTTCTGTATTACGCACATTATAGCTTCCTACAAATTTTTCGCCGTGATCAATTGACGCTTTTGCATCTTGATATAACTTAGTTAAATCAAATCCTTCATCAAGATAATGATTTTGATTAGTTGAACGATATCTTTCACCTTCGTTTACGAACAACAATGTTTCTAAATCTAATTCTTTTGCTTTCGGATGAGCATAGTATCTCTTAGAAACTTCTAGTAAATCTGTTCTACCAACAAGATCATCCATTGTTTTTAATCCTAAAGAAGCAAGAATCTCTCTTATTTCCTCGGCAATAAAGTACATAAAGTTCACGATGTGATCCGCTTTACCCGTAAATAATTTACGTAAATCACCATTTTGAGTCGCTATACCTACTGGACATGTATCTTTATGACAAACTCTCATCATAATACACCCAAGAACAACTAATGGTGCACTTGCAAAAGCAAATTCTTCAGCACCTAGTGCACACGCTAAAGCTACGTCACGACCTGTCATTAATTTACCATCCGTTTCAAGCGTTACACGTGAGCGAAGCCCATTTAACATAAGGGTTTGATGCGTTTCTGATAAACCGATTTCCCACGGTAAACCAGCATGCTGAATACTCGTCTTAGGAGAAGCTCCAGTACCACCATCGTAGCCGCTTATAACAATTTTATCGGCATGCGCTTTTGCAACACCTGCTGCAATAGTACCAACGCCTGATTTTGAAACGAGTTTGACGCTAATATCTGATTTTCTATTAGCATTCTTCAAATCATGAATTAATTGCGCTAAGTCTTCAATAGAATAAATATCGTGATGCGGAGGTGGCGAGATTAAACCAACACCAGGTGTCGAGCCTCGAACTTCAGCTACCCATGGATAGACTTTTGTTCCAGGTAACTGGCCACCTTCACCAGGTTTTGCACCTTGTGCCACTTTAATTTGAATTTCTTTTGCGTGTTGTAAGTAATCACTCGTCACACCGAATCGACCGGAAGCTACTTGTTTGATTGCACTCATGTAGTTTGTTCCGTCTGGTTTAACAATAAAGCGTTCAGGGTTTTCTCCACCTTCTCCACTATTACTTCGTCCGCCAATTCTATTCATCGCTTCTGCTAAAGTTTGATGCGCTTCTTGAGAAATTGAACCGAAACTCATTGCACCTGTTTTGAATCTTGTAACAATTTGATCTGCTGACTCTACTTCTTTCAAATCAATTGCTTTTTCAGGTTTAAAATCAAGTAAATTTCTTAAATGACTCATGCGTTCATTATCAGCCGCTTCTGAATATTCTTTGAACATTTCAAAGTTATTTTCTCTACAAGCGTGTTGTAATAAATGAATTGTTTTCGGGTTAAATGCATGATGCTCTCCTTGCTGTCTCCATTGGAAAGTACTACCCGTATTTAAATGCTTAATGCGTTCTGATTGTCTTGCTTTATTTTCTTTATCAATCGTTTCTATAGATATACCAGACAATTTAGACGGTGTACCTGTGAAATATTGATTGATTACATCTTTACCTAAACCAATTGCTTCAAATATTTGAGCACCTTGGTAACTCTGCACAGTTGAAATACCCATCTTAGCCATAACTTTGATAACACCTGCAGATAACGTTTGACTATACGTATCGATATTCTGCTCAATCGTACCTTCAAGACGGCCCGCAGCAGTTAAATCTTCTATCGTATAATGTGCTAAATAAGGCACAACAGCGTTTGCTCCATAACCGATTAAAGTTGCTAAATGATGCACTTCTCTACATTCACCAGAGTATGCGACAATGCTTGTATCAAGACGTTGTCCGGTTCTTATCAAATATTGATGAATATGGCTCACTGCTAATAGCATTGGCATTGCAAATGATACCTCTTCATCTTCAACAGATTCATCTTCTAAAACAATAATTTCAGCGCCATCTTTTACAGCTTTGGAAACACTTTTGCCTAAGTCATCAAGCGCTTCTTTAAGCGATCCTGTATAAGTTGTCGGAATAACTGCTACACCAAAATTGCTTTCTTGAATTTTTTCAAGTTGTGCTTTTGACAATACTGGGTGGTTCAATTGAATTCTCTTTGTATTATCTTTACGTGGTTCTAACAAGTTACCTTCTTTTCCTAAATACACCAATTCACTTGTTACAATCTTTTCTCTATATGAATCAATAGGTGGATTCGTAACTTGCGCAAAATGTTGTTTAAAATAATTAAACAATGATTCAGGTCTTGTACTTAATACTGCAACAGGCGTATCAAATCCCATGGCTCCAATTGGGTCTTTTTTCTCGTTAACAAGCTCAGACATGTATTTGTTGATCTCTTCTTTTGTATATCCGAAACGACGTTGTAATTGGAATAATTTCTCCTGTTCTACATGTGAAGGTACAGCAACAATGTCATTTACATCTAATTCTTTATGACTAATCCATTCGTCATAAGGATATTCACTTGCGATACGTTGTTTTAACTCGTCATTTTCAATTACTTTATTCTCTTTAAAGTCTACTAGTAAGAGTTTCCCTGGATTCAATTGCCCTTTGTAGACAACATGCTCTTCATCTACATCAATTACGCCTACTTCAGATGAAAATATAATTTCATTAGTATCTGTGATCGTATAACGTCCAGGTCTCAATCCATTACGATCTGTTAAAGCACCTAATTTATCACCATCACAGAAGCTAATCATAGTTGGTCCATCCCATGGCTCCATCAAATAACTGTAATACTCGTAGAATGCTCTAATTTTCGGATCTTGCGTATCATTGTATAACCAAGGTTCAGGTATCAATAGCATTGCTGCTTGTTCTGGAGGAATACTTAAACTCAAGAACTCTAAAGCGTTATCGACTATAGCCGAGTCACTTCCTGATTCATCTAATACCGTACCAATTTTATCTTTGACATCCCCAAAAATAGTCTCAATTAATCTATCTTGACGAGCACGCATCCAATTAACATTACCTTTAATCGTGTTAATCTCACCATTATGCATTAATAATCTATTAGGATGTGCTCTCTTCCAACTCGGAAATGTATTTGTACTAAATCTAGAATGGACTGAACCAAATTTCGAAACATAAGATTCATCTAATAAATCAGTATATAAACCTTTAATTTGATCTGAACGCAACCAACCTTTATAAACAATTGTTCTTCTAGATAAACTTGCAAAATATAAATCTAAATCTTGTTCATCACCATATCGTTCAATCTGCTTACGTGCAATAAATAAAGAACGATCAAAGTGTTCGCTCGTTTTGTTTTCAACAAATACTTGTTGAATAAATGGCATTGTCTCCGCAACATGTTCTGCTAATACGGAAGAGTCTACCGGCACATCTCTATAAGTAATAATTTTTAATCCTTCTGCTTCAAAAAAAGCATTGAATTTCGCTTCGTGTTCACTACCTGCTATTTTCTTATCAGTGAAAAACATACCAACTGCATAATTTTCTTCTTCAGGTAAATTTAATTTTAATTTTTGTTTAAAATAGAGGTGAGGGACTTCAGTCATAATACCAGCACCATCGCCAGTAATACCATCTGCTCCAACTCCACCTCTATGATCTAACCTACATAGCATTTCAATTGATTTTAATACAATATCATGTGACCTTTTGTTGTCCATATTGGCGTAAAAACCAATTCCACAAGCATCATGCTCGTCCATTGAATCATATAGGCCAAGTTGTCTTCTATCTTTCTTAAATGACATACGACATCACCTCAACAGTAAATTTCAGAATCTTCAATAATTTATAGTTTATATCATACTTTATAAAGACTCATCTTAACAATATATAAAATAGATGAAATATATCTAAAAATTAGATAAAATAAAAGCGAGGTGTTAAAGATGGAGATAAAACAATTAATTTACTTTAGAGAAGTTGCAATCAGAGAGCATATTTCAGAAGCTGCATTAGAATTAGAAATCGCACAATCTGCTGTGAGTAGACAAATTGCTAATTTAGAAAAAGAACTTAACACAACGTTATTTTTAAGAGAAGGTAGAAATGTTAAACTAACAGACAGTGGCGAACTCCTTCTTTCACAAGCGAATCAAATTTTAAGTTTGATTGACGAAACGAAAGAGCTTTTCATACATCAAGAACAAACGGACAAACGTTCTATTAAACTCGCTTATACAGAAAGTTATGTTTCGCAAGCATTACCAGCGATCATTAAATCTTATGAACGCGACTTCAATTTAGAAATTAGACCAATGATGATGACACCTACTGAAATTGAAGAAGCCTTACTTTCACATCAAATAGATGTCGCATTATGTGAATTAACACCGAAACTATTAAACAATAAAAACACCATTAAACATACATTATTCGAAGAAACATACAATCTATATGTGCACAACAACAACGATTTATCTATGAATCCTAAACCGCCATTATCACAATTAAGCAATCAATACATTTATCATTTCAACACATTGCCCGACCAAATAGCACAATTAATACGTAAGCATGCATCACAGAAAGCATATCCAATTTCGAATTTCGCATTATTACGACAAACATTACTATCTGAAAAAGGTGTGCTTATCATTCCTGACTATTTAAGTAATGGAATAGAGAATGAACATCTCACTAAGATTGCTTTAACACATACAGAATTAAAAAGAACAATCAACGTTGTATATTTAGAGAACAATCAAAATAACCAATTAAAAACTTTCATAGAACACACACGTTCATTATTACAAAGACAAGCAATTTATCATTAAGGAGGCATAATCTTAAAATGGACTTTATCAATAGATCAACAGAAGAAATTGCTACTGACTTACTTGGCGTCAGAATTATCCATGAAACTAAAGATACCACTTATACAGGTTACATTGTTGAAACAGAAGCATATATTGGTAAACACGACCAAGCTGCACACTCTTTTAACGGAAAGCGTACTAAAAGTGTACAATCACTTTATCGTGAAGGCGGCACAATTTATGCCCACTCCATGCATAAACAACTGCTCATTAACTTCGTGACACAAGTTGAAGGAGAACCTCAAGGTGTCTTAATAAGAGCTATTGAACCTGAATACGGAATTGAACAAATGGAAATCAATCGTAATGGTAGAACAAGTATTGAATTAACAAATGGTCCCGGAAAGTTCACACAAGCTATGAATATTTCTAAATCATTAGATGGTACTAAACTTAATGCTGGATGTCTTAAAATAGACACTACTAATCGTAAATTCCCTAAAAGTGTCGACCTATCTGCTAGAATCGGTGTGCCAAATAAAGGGGAATGGACAGATAAACCTTTACGATTTACAGTAGCTGGACATCCATATATATCAAAAGCAAGAAAGCGTGATTCTATACCTTGCAAAGACACATGGAAATAATTAATGTATTAATATAGAAGAAAGTATATTCAAATCAAATGAAAAACGATGGTGTAATTACATGAATTTACAACTCAAATCACAATTTAAAAAGCCATTTAACATAACAATTGTTGTCTTCATACTATTAATAATTGGTGCTTATATATTCACACAAAACAATGCACATTTTTATAAGACACCTGTTGGACAAATTACGAACATTACAAACAAGACTGCTGAACAGACTATTGATCAAAACAAAAATAAAGATACGCTACATAAAGAAAAAATTCATTTAAAAATCATGAATGGGAAACATAA
Source organism: Mammaliicoccus sp. H-M34 (assembly GCF_022386495.1). NCBI lineage: Bacteria > Bacillati > Bacillota > Bacilli > Caryophanales > Staphylococcaceae > Mammaliicoccus > Mammaliicoccus sp. H-M34. Next base: position 136,690 of record NZ_JAJNIK010000005.1, on the reverse strand, counting down.
AGGAGATAAAATTGAAATCTCCCATAAATACACAAATTCTTTAACTGATTCTGAAAAATATCATAAAAAAGACCAAGTTCTACTATCTTATAAAGGTAAAGAAGATACGGCAATTATTAAAGGGTTAAAAAGAGATGGATCTGTAACACTCATGACTGGTTTGTTTCTATTAACATTACTATTAGTCGGTAGAAAATCTGGTTTATATTCGATTATTTCACTTGTCATCAACGTTACCGTACTATTATTTATGATCGATTATTTTATGAAACATAATAACCATCACTTCTTTATATTGATGACCATAACCGTTATCTTTTCAACGGTCGTTTCATTATTGCTTGTTAGTGGACTTAAACGAAGAACTTTCGTTGCAATCATTTCAACGCTATTCGGCACATTCTTAAGTATTGGAATAGCCCAATTAATAATGATGTTAACAAATAGTGATGGCATTAAATATGAAACGATGAGCTTTTTGACGATACAACCGACACAAATCTTTCTAGCATCGGTATTAATCGGTTCACTTGGTGCTGTAATGGATGTTGCGATTACTTTAACGAGTTCTTTATATGAAATTAAAAAGCAACATCCTAACATCCCCCTTAAACAATTAAGGCAGTCTGGCATCAATATTGGCAAAGATATTATGGGTACAATGACGAACATATTATTCTTTGCCTACTTATCAGGAAGTATCCCAATGGTTATTCTCTATTTCAAAAATAGCAACACGATAACTTATACTCTCTCCATGAACTGGTCCTTAGAAATAACGAGAGCACTCATGGGTGGTATAGGTATTGTTATCACGATACCTATAACAATATTTGTTGCGATGTTATTTTTACAGAGAGAGGAGGCTAACCGATGACAACATTCATCTTAGCTATCATCTTACTTCTACTTATGATTATAGTAGGTGGGAAAACAGGATTCCGATCATTTATAACATTGTTTTTAAACTTAATTACGTTATTTATCGCTTTACTATTAATCATTTATAAAGTACCAATATTCATCGTGTTATTTATTTTCTGCTTAGTTATAGCATGTATTAATTTATTTTATATCAATGAATATAATACAAAGACGATAGCAGCTTTCTTTGCAACAATACTATCTACACTTATATTAATAGGATTAATCTATTTCATTGTTGATATTTCAATGTTGCAAGGATTTACAGAAGAAGAACAAGACGAAACTTATATATTCTCAATGAACGTTGGGATAAACTATGCACAACTTATGGTATTCACAATAGTATTAGCTGTAATAGCCGCAGTTATTGATTTAACCATATCCATTAGTTCACCCATGTATGAACTGTATGATGCACATCCTAAAATTTCACATGATCAACTATTTAGGTCAGGATTAACAATTGGCAGAGATATCCTTTCAACAACAACTAATACAATTTATTTTGCATTTATCGGCGGACAAATTACATTATTTTTCTGGTTTGGTAAATTGAATTACACATTCGGTGAAATCATCAACGCTAAAATATTTGCAGCAGAAATCATCACAATACTGTTAGGTGGAATAGCTGTCAGTATCGCGATACCTATAACATCATTTATTACCGTGCAATTAATAAAGAGACTACAAAGACAGTAATCAGGATTTATAGTAATAAAAAAACTGTCACCAAAATTCAAAATTTGGTGACAGTTTTTCTATTTTTAAATAGGATCTAAATTACCTTCAATTTCTGCTCTTCTTGGTTCAAGGAAAACTGGTAAGTCTAATTGTTGGCCTAGTTGTTCAACGTCATTATAAGGCAAGCCTGGTCCTTCTGTAGCAAATTCAATTAATATATGTGAATGTCTATAATATAAACTCTTAAAGAAGTCTCTATCTACAATTCCAGAATGCACAACTTCTTTTTCATCTAACAATTCTTTCACTTTATTTAATTCATCTTCATCAGCTACTGATAAAGCGAGGTGATGGACACTACCTTTACCAGGTCTTTCTCTCTTACCTTTTTCTTCTTTTAATACGATATCACTATATAAGCCATCTAAATCAATCGAATATAATAATTCACTTTCAGAATCTACTAATTCAAAATTTAAATCATTTTCCAAAAAGTTCTTCATTTCAGAAACGTCTTCAATTTTAAATTCAACAGGTCCCATGCCCATAATTTGATGTTCTTTCGGTACATCCGTATATCTATTATTTTGCCAAGCTTTTGGAACTTTGCGATCATCATTAGGTAATAATACCATTTCCAAACCTTCATGATCTCTAAAATGTAATGCCATCATACCGTTATATATACCGATAACATCATGATCAACACCTAACTCTTCAAAACGACTCTTCCAATAACTCAAACTTTCTTCATTTGGAACTAACAGGCCAATTCTTGAAATTGAATTTGTACCTTTATACGTTTGACCCATAGGTTTAATTTCAAAAAATGTTAAAGAAGTACCAGGTGTTCCAACCTCATCACCATAGAACAAATGATACATCGAAGGATCATCTTGATTCACTGACTTTAAATACATACGCAAACCTAATTTATTCACATAAAAATCTTTATTTAACTTAGCATCTTTCGTTAACATTGAAATATGATGATGACCTAAAATTTCTACCATAGCAGTACCTCCTATATATTTAACTACATTATACCCGCTAAAGAATAATCATTACAAAAATTAAACTCACAGACGACAATATAGACACCAGTCATAGTGACTTCTCTATGACTGGTGTCTTGTTATGCATATTTTTTATATAAATATTCGAATATTTTTTCGAAACCTTCTATCCAATATTCCTCTACAATATCTTTAATCTCCATTTTGTATAACTTCATAAATTCTGAAACAGCTTCTCGATGATTTTTTGAATTATTCAAGTCATTTATAGCATTCAATTTATTATATATTTCAATTGGAAGATGATGAGCAGCTTTTTTTCCTAATAATGATTTTTGAGGATAGTGTTTGTATAACAACACTTTAATTGCATGATTCATCGCATTATCAATCATTTGAGTCGTCCATAAATTCTGACCTCTATTCACTATGTGATCGTATTGAAATATAAACCAACAACTGTCTAGTGCAGAATCTTGAAACATTTCCTTCGTTAAAATCAAATCTTGTTTAACATAGTTTTCAAGTATTTTTTTAGAATCATACAGCACTTTTATATCGTCTGTTAGGGGATATTTATTTTCATGCACTATGTAGCAATCAACATGTAACATGTTTTCATATACACCTACTATTTGTGGGCATATTATTTCTACAAGCTCTTTGTAAAGTAACTTTTGGTATTGTTCAAGAGAATCAATGATGTCACTATACACATCTTCAACATATACCTCTTTTTCTAGCATTACATATAAATCTAAATCTGAGTATGCATCATTTTCTCCCCTTGCAATTGAACCTTTTAAAAATATTGCCACTACTCCTTCTATATTTTTCATTTTTGGTAATATATTATCCACAGCAACTTCATATCTCATTATCTACACCTAATTTCCTTAAAATTCAGATTATTTCAATATAACATAATTGCAATTGAATATTAAGTGCATATTTTTCGAAATATTAAATTTTTAGCGTTATGATAAAGTTCATGAGGAGAGATAAGATATGACGAGTGAACAGAAGAAGCGATCTATTTCATTATTATTAGCAGGGTTTATTATTTTTTCTAGCCTATATGTTACACAGCCTATATTTAACGGTCTTAGTCACTATTTCAATGTTCCGTTATCTGATGTTAGTTTAACATTGTCTGTTTCTACGTTTATGCTTGGACTCGGTTTAATAATCGCACCAATGCTCAATAACATTGAAAAGAAACGTATGATGTCTATTTCTGTTTTATTAGTAAGCTTACTATCTATAGCTAGTGTATTCATTACAAACTTCTATTTGTTCCTCGTAATTCGTGGTCTTATGGGTCTAGCCTTAAGCGGTGTTCCTTCAATTGCTATGGCGTACATAGCGGATGAAGTACATAAAGATCGTGTGCGCAAAGTCATGGGATTATATGTAGCTGGTACGACTTTTGGTGGTATGTCAGGTCGTGTTGTAGTGGGCATTTTAACAGACTTAGTGAATTGGCAAATTGCCATTGCGTCACTTAGTATAATCAATTTAATTCTTGCGATATTAATGGTGATATTACTACCCGCTTCAACTGTCCAAACGCCAAATTGGGTGTCACCTAAGCAACATTTAATAAAATACAGTCAATTATTAAGAGAACCTGCAGTTTTAAAAGCAATGTCGTTAGCATTTTTATTAATGGGTACTTTCGTAACAGTATACAGCTATATTACCGTTCGCTTTGAAAGAGCCCCTTTTTCATTAAGTGAATCTACCATTGCATTTATATTCATTCTATATTTAATTGGTACATATAGCTCGATCAACTTTGGAAAACTCAGCACTAAACTTGGTATAAAAAAAGCATATAGATTAGCGATAACTATTATGATTATAGGAATAGCACTCACTTTTATCACGTACTTACCTATAGATATTATTGGATTAGCAGCTATGACATTTGGCTTCTTCGGCGCACATTCTATACAAAGTAGTTATATCGCGACACTTACAGACTCCAGTAAATCACATGCATCAACATTATATTTATTAGGCTATTATGTTGGATCTAGCTTATTGACCATACTTGGTGGACATATTTTCGTGAAATTTGACTGGTTAGGTATTGGTTTATTATCACTCGTGCTCACACTAACAGCAGTTGTCATTAGTAAATCATTATTTAAGAATGTCGTTAATTAATAGTCGTATGAAAGTAATAAATTAAGCCTGGGAAAGAGCTCCCAGGCTTAATTGTGCTATTCTAGTCCTAATTTTTCTAATCCTAATTCTTCTACTGTTAGCCCTTCTGTGAAGAAATCTCTTTCTAAAATGGTTGATGCTATTACAATGATGGCATCTATATTTGGTGTTGGTACACCTATTACTTTACCTAGACTTGACCAAAGTACTAAACCAAATGCAATGTCCTCTGTTAAATATCTATTCTCTACTTCGTTTGGACCATTAATTTGTGAAAATACTGGACTTGTATTGAATAATTTATTAAGTGGTTTTTCTTCATCATCTTTTGATAAGTAGCCTCGTTCTATACGAGCGCCTTTTGCTGTATTTAACTCGAACCCTAACTTTCTACCTAATGAAAGTCTTTCTAATTCTACAGCATGTAATAGTTTAACTGTATGTGGTGTGATACCTTCTTTATATAATGAGAAACTATCTGCATAATCTATTCTCCCTACGTTTAAAAGTGTCGGTCCAGGATGTACTTCTGGATTACCATTTTCTAAGTTAGTCTTCCATAGACTTTCTTCTTTAACGACGTAAGGATAGATTTTTTTAATAAGCTTAAAGCTTTCTGTTAAATAGCTTTTATCATATGTTGAATAGTGTACCTTCTTAACATTAAGTGATAAGTTTACTTCTGCTTTATCGTAATCGACTCGTGTCCCATAAGTTAATGTATTCAACTCTGCAAATTTTGGCATCACATCAATATGTTTATGTTCCAAAACATTGATGAATCGTATAGAACCCATTGCTGCAGCTATATTAAATAGAATAAGCTGTTTTTCTGTTATAAATGGCGCCATCGTTTTAGCGTAGTGTTCGATGAATGATGAAGGGATGATCATTTGAATAACTTCTGCATCTTTCAATACATATTCCATATCATCACTGACATCTGTGAATTTTACGAAGTTCTTTTCACCTTCATTATTAAAATCAAACCCTCCTCTTTCAATTGCTTTATCGAATTTATGGATAGATTGATTTCGGCAATATAATTTCACCTCATGTCCTTTTGAAATCATATCTAAAGCAGCTGTAACTGCACCATTACCAGACCCTACTATTGCTATTTTCATGTTATCCTTCCCTTCTTTAAATGATGTAATTTGCCTTTGATTTATATATACCCAGGAAATTTTAACATAAAAGAAGCGTTCATCGTAGCACCTCAGAAAAAATGATTAGAGGCTAAGACAATTCATTTGTCCTAGCCTCTAATTACAATTGATATTTAGTTAATTTGTTTGTTTCGCTTTTTCTTCTATTGTTTGAGTGATCACACTAATAATTGTATTGATATCATCTTCCTCAATTACAAGAGGTGGCGCTAAACGTATAATGTTACCTTGAGTTTCTTTACACAAAACGCCTTGCTCATTGATACTTGATACAATAGATTGTGCATTCTCATTTAATTCAATACCGATAAACAACCCACGTCCTCTCACTTCTTTTATAATTGAACTGTCTATATTTTGTAATCCGCTTAATAATTTTTTGCCTAGTTGTTCTGAACGTTCTGGCAGAGATTCATCTATAAGTACATCTAAAGATGCAATCGATACCGCACATGCTAATGGATTACCTCCAAACGTCGAACCATGTGTTCCTGGTGTAAGTACTTGCATAACATCATCGTTAGCTACAACAGCAGAAATAGGATATAATCCACCACCTAAAGCTTTACCTAATAAATACATATCTGGCTCTACTTCTTCCCATTCCATTGCAAACATTTTACCGGTTCTACCTAATCCAACTTGAATTTCATCTGCAATGAGTAATACATTGTGTTGTTCACATAATGCTTTAACATCTTTAATGAAATTTTTAGGTGGTATATTTACGCCACCTTCACCTTGAATGGGCTCCAAAATGATTGCAGTTGTTTGAGGAGTAATGAGTGACTCTATTTGTTCTACATTTCCAAATTCACTGTAATTAATATTACCTGCTAATACACCAAATCCTTTTTTATAACTTTCATTTGATGACAGAGATAATGAACCAATCGTTCTACCATGGAAATTGCCTTCCATTGCTATAATCTCTGCATCATCTGCGTTAATACCTTTAACATCTTGTCCCCATTTTGTAGCGACTTTAATTGCTGTTTCTACTGCTTCAGTACCGGTATTCATCGGTAAAACTTTATTTTTGTTCGCTAATTTACAAATTTTCTCTTCCCAAACACCTAAATTATCACTATACAATGCTCTAGAAGTCATCGTAATTTTTTGGCTTTGATCAAGAAATGCTTGTATGATTTTAGGATGACTATGACCTTGGTTAAGTACAGAAAAACCAGATACGCAATCTATATATGTATTTCCATCAGAGTCTTTAACGTGTGCACCTTGTCCTTCAGTCAAAACAATATTTAAAGGACTATAATTATTCGGGCTATACTTTTCTGTTAGTTCAATAAACTGATTCATTTAGTACCCACCTTTTATAATAAATATACTTAAATTCGTATTAATATTCATTATCATACATTTATTTTGTATATAAGTCAAAATAAAAAGAGAAGATTTTCACTTCTCTTTTAAGGAATTTATTCAGATGATAGTCTTATAGCCATTACTAAAATTTGCTTTTACCATGGCAATTAAACATAATATATTAATATAAACCGTTCAAAAAATAATTGTCACGATTTCAAAGTAAAGGAGCAATATTATGATTATTAGACAAGCGACAATTTCTGATTTAAATCAATTAGTAGAATTAAGAAAAGCTCAATTAATAGATGAAGGATCCAATCCAACACCTAATATTGATCACGATTTAGAACGCTTTTTTACTGATGCATTAACTGATAAATCTCTATATCAATTACTTGGAGTTGAAAACGACACAATCATCGCTAGTGGAGCAATTGTTTATTATCCATTCCCTCCGTCATTTACTAATCCATCTGGCGAAAGAGCTTATGTTACAAATATTTATACTCATCCTGATTATAGAGGTCGTGGTATTGCACAAACAATCATTAAAACACTCATTAAAAATGTAGAATCTAGAAACATTAAGAAAGTTTTCTTAGCTGCTTCAACATTAGGCAAACCCGTCTATAAAAAACTTGGATTTGAAGAAGCACCTGAATGGATGGAAATCAATTATGATTTATAAAAAAGATTAAGCCTAATTTAACTAATTAATTTTAACCCTATTGTACTTGCTAATATAAGACCAATAAAAAACATTCTCTTTAAATCTTTAGATTCACCATAATAAACAATTCCTAATAAAGCTCCACCCACTGCTCCAATACCTGTCCATACTGCATAACTCGTACTCATCGGTATTGTATGCATTGCTATTGATAAACAAACAAAACTCAATGAGAAGAATAATACTAATCCTAATAAAGATGAAATATTATTACGTTTTGCATATATATTTATAAATAAGACACCTAGCATTTCAAAAAGTCCTGCCATTACTAACACTATCCATGCCATTTTATGCTACCTCCTCATCATTTGTTACAAGTTTCAATCCAACCACACCAATAATTAATGTCACTATTAATATCACTTTACCTAGAACTAAAGGTTCACCAAAGAATGCGAAATCTGCAATTGTAACGCCTGTTGCACCTAGTCCTACATAAACTGCATAAGAAGTCCCAACAGGTAATTGTTTAGACGCATTAATTAACAAATAAAAACTTACTACAATTGCTATAACCGTTAAACACCATTCAAACGCATTAGTAGCATGTGTAAGACCAACTACCCAACCTACTTCAAAAAGTGCGCCAACCATAATTTTTAACCAATTCATTATTACTTCCTCCTTAAATAAAAAAGCCTAGGAAACTTATTAAATAAGTCTCCCAGGCTTTTATCCTTCCGTGTCACAAGTACATACTCGTGGCTTTCTCTCGGTCCAGGCTAACATTACTGTTACGGAACCCTAGAAAGCTTTTATTAGATTAATTCGAATTATAGCAAATACATAATTTTAGGTCAACAAAGTATAATTCGTATCACTTAATTACAAATCACAACTTAAATCATATATAATAGAATTAATATATTATGAGCTAAAGCAATTGAGGTGAATGCATTGAATCAAACAGGATATCGTATCAAACAAAGAAGAGAAGAACTTGGATTTAGCACGTATAAATTAGCCAAACTTATGAATGTAAATCAATCAACTATTTCCAGATATGAAACCGGGCAAACGGCCAAATTGACACCAACAGTAGTTGAAAAATTAGCTATCGCACTCTCTACTACACCAGCATATATTATGGGATGGGTAAACGTTCCAGAAGCGTATGAAGACGAAGAAGATTCTCAAATAATAAATGAATCCATTCAACTCCTAAGAGCATTAAACAAAAAGAAAAAAAGAGAAGTTTATGAGTACATTCAAGAAATTTCCAAACAATAGAGGATTCTATACTCTATAAATTTTAAGGAGGCAATACGTATGAACGTAAACTATCAAACAGACGAAACACATGCTCATCAAACAATAACAACTGATATCCATTCACATAAATCACATATCTTCAAACTATTAGGTACAACCACAGGAATACAACAATGGTTTCCAGAACTGTCATTTGAAGAAGAAAAAGAAGGCAGTCGTTTAGCTTTCGATTTAGGAAACAATCAATATGAGTATTTTGATATTACGAACTACGAATCAGACAGCCGCATAGCATATAATTGGGATCAAGGACATGTAGACTTCACACTAGAAGAAAACGGAGACACTACAACTCTAACATTCAAAGAATCATTACCTTACACATTTCAAACCATAGCCAATGACTTTACAGGATGGTATTTCCAAATACAAAGCGTTAAAAAATTAGCAGAAACAGGACAACCACTATCAAAATCAGACTTTGATTTCGAATCAAAAACTAAAGAAATTGAACGTTCATTAAAAATTGACGAATAATGAGCTAAAAGTAGTTTACCGAAATGAATAATAAAACCCAATGAAGTTTTAGGGACATAATTCTGAGAAATGTCCGTAAGAGGTGCTGTTAGGGACATAATTACGAGTAATGTCCGTAAGAGCAACTAAAAAGAAGCTGACAGTCCTTAGCTGTCAGCTTCTTTAACATTAAAGTGATTCCAATAAACTAATATATTTTTTCTTTTGTTTATTGGGAACGTAAAATTCATATTTCCCTTTTTTATACCGAAATTCGTATTTAGATATTTGCATCTTATCCTGTAATGTTTCGATGTCAACTTGCTTTTCTTCTAATAAATCAGTAATTCTTTGGTTATAAAAATCTTTTCGAATTCTTAAGTTCATCATAATAAAATGAAATATAAACAATGGTACAACTGCAATTTCTAAATACATACCCTTTGCAATTAAATAATATAAGATGCAAATAATAAATATCCCTATAATTTCTAAAATATATCTTGTTGGATTATATTGATAATTTTCTATTAATGCTCTTCTTAAAGTTCTCATTTTACATCCTTCTAATTATTATAATTTTCAAGAATTTTTAAATATTTTTTCTTTCTAGATGACGAAACAAAAAACTCATAAGTATTTTCATTTTCAGTTACTTCATATTTTGTTAAACCAGTTATTTCGTATAATTTTTCTTTAGAGATATTTTTCTTACGAATATGGCTATTTAACTTTTCATTTAATACTTCCCTTGTAACAAATACATTAAAGTGAATAAAATTTAATAAGACCATCACAACACCAAATAAAATTATTTGTACGATATCAGACTTTAAAATTAATAATGCTATCCAAACTATTAGACAAGGTATTATGAATGAAAATATAAATTGCTTTGGTCTTAACTTTATATTTTCTGTAATTGTGTTCATTAACATCACCTCGTAACAAAATATTAGTTTATATTATTAATTATACAGACTAAAATTATTATTTTTCAACACTCTATTATAGCCCCGTACTCCCTTTTTGTAATTGTCTTTCGATAAATGTTCGTTTCGATTCTAAGTGTTCTGGTAAGTATAGCGGGATGTCTTGAAATTGCTTTTCTTCAAATGTTATTGCTTCCATATTGAGCTTTAATGTCGCTACTTCGAATAAGAGCTGATTAGGGTCTTGATAATATATGGATTTAAAGAAGCCCCTATTTTTTATAGGTGAGTGTATCATATTTAGTTTATCTAATGATACTGCGATATCATCTAATGTACTTTCCGCTTCTGCTGATATTGCTACGTGATGTATAGCTCCAAATCCTTGTTCTTCTAATGGATTAAATGTGTCGTAAATCAAATGTACTTCATGGTACATTTCACGATTGTTGTTATGCAGTATATTTACAGTCAAACCTGTATCAAAGAATGCTGTTTGACCATATGTCTTCCAATTGAATAAGTCTTGGAAGTGTTGTTTACTTGCTTCTGGATATCTCACTCTAGCGTGCACGGAATCTAAGGCTAATATTTGATGTTCAAAGGGCACAACACTATTTTCATCTCGGTTGAATAAGCTAATGTCTTCATGATCAGCTATTACGATTAAGCCAAGTGGTGTTTGATCTGGTCCTTCAAATCGAATTAGACTGCGGTCAGTATAACTTTCAATACCGTAGTGACAAACTTCAAACTGATCAAATCGCTGTTCCCAATATTGTAATGACTCTACTGATGGTACTTTAAATAACAATCGATCAAATGCATTTGCTCCGAATTGATTATCTTTACCTTCTTTCATTTCAAACAATGTCACTTCAGTTCCAGGTCGACCATATTTATCTGCAAAGAAAATATGATACATTTCATAGTTCTCTTGATTAACAGTCTTCATTAGTAAATTCAGACCTAGTATATTACGGTAGAAGTTAAATGATTGTTCTGCATCGTGATTAATAATAGATACATGGTGTATAATTGAATCATGATTCATTAACAACAGCCCTTTCAAATTTATGGAGGAGATAGAATGGAATATTTCTTACAAGAAAACCCAAACTCTGATACTTTAATTGTACTTTTTCATGGTACCGGAGGCAATCAATACCAACTTCTACCGTTTTCAGGTGCGTTATTCCCTGAAGCTAACATATTAAGTCTGCAAGGCAATGTTGGAGAAGGAACAGAAAGACGATTTTTCGCACCATTAAATCATAATACTTTAGATCGAAATGATTTTAGCAAACATACTGAAGACTTTGTAGACTTTTGGCATTCATTTATTAAAGAACATAACTATCAACATATTATATTCTTTGGTTATTCAAATGGTGCAAATTTCATCATTGGTCTACTTGAACAAGGCATTACAAATATTGACCGTGTCTTATTACTTCATCCATCTAATTTAGAATATAAAATCACTGAAAGATATGAACATACATCTATTATCATAACAAGTGGTTCAAACGATTATTTAACTGTACCAGGTAAAATTAAAGCACTAGCCGATGAACTTAGACCATTATTTAAAGAAGTTCAATTTGAGCTTTTAGACGGTGGCCACGAATTAGATGAACCAGAAATCGAAAAATTAAAAACAATCCTTTAGTCATTATTGATTTATAAAATGACCAAATTTATCTTATCAAAAGTGCATTTACAGATGATATAATAATGAAGTCGCCTTATCTTCCGGCGGTATTTTCGACGGAAGGAGGTGTAGCCAGTGGAACTACTTTTTGTTAGTATAATTGCACCTGTTGTTTCAGGATGCATAATTGCGGGTTTTACGTTTTGGCTAAACAGCCGCAATAAATAATAAGGCGACATAGCCCATCAAAAAGAACCCCCAACCTATTCCAGTAGGTTGGGGGTTCGGTGTTCCAATGGAACTACTTTTTGTTAAACATATTATAACATCATAGTTTAGAAAAATGCAAAAAGGATCACCTAGTTAAATTTGTTTAACATATTAGCACAATTTATTCAGTGTATGCTTATGTTCGAAACTCTTGTTCACATTATGACCACAGTCATCGATGATTGTATTGTCACTCTATTTGCGCATTGGCTACGCAATCGAGATGATAAGTAAAATAGACGACTAGCCAACACAAAAAATCCCCTCACTACTCGCAATAGCGAGGGGATTAATGCATATATGCACGAAACTCTTGTTAAAGAGATTATAACATCATAGTCTAGAGGAATACAAAGTAAATACTATAATAATCGTCCAGCTTTATTTAAGTGTGTCATTACAATTAATTATATCCAGTTCGGTTAATATAATTAAATTTTAATTTTTATTCGTAGTCAATAAGCTCAAACCTAATATGATAAAGATTGTCCCTGTAATTTTATTTAATATAATTTCAACAATTAAATTTTCTCTTAATTTTTCAGTTACTTTACTAGAAAATAATGATATACATAAGCCCCACAATGTACTAATAAGCACAAAGATTAGTCCTAAAATAAGAAATGGCAATGGTCCATAGATATTATCAGTAGAAATAAATTGTGGTATAAAAGAGATGTAAAACAGAGCAACTTTAGGATTTGTAACATTTGTAATTACACCTTGTGAGAACAATTTTTTTGGTGATATATAAGCCATGTTAAAAGTGTTGAACCTGGATTCTTTTTTTATTATCATTTGTACGCCTAAAAATAATAAATAAAATGCGCCCACAATCTTAACAATAGTAAATATTAAAACAGAGGTTTTTAATAAAGTTGATAAACCTATGGCAGCTAAAATTGTATGCACTACTGTTCCAGAAGAAATACCCAACACAGAATAAACGCCTGCGACTTTACCTTGAGATATACTTCTACTTAAAATGTAGAATGTATCAATTCCAGGTGTTAAACATATAACGACCGCAGTAATCAAAAATAATTGAAAAGAAATAATATCAAACATTCAATCCCACCTTCTGCTCAAACTTTTATAAAATATTGATTTTCACTTTAAAACTTATACTGTTATTCTCGATTCATTATCTTTGCTATTGCAATATCTAAATGGTCCCCAGATTCTTTAAGTTTACTTATTATATTATTTTTGTCTTGTTCGGTACGTGTTTGACTTAATTTATATGCAGCTTGTATTTCCTTAACTTCAATTTCAAATCCTATAATTCCATTGATTTGTTTAAGCGTGTTTTCAGACATATTGTCCCAAGTAGCTCCGTTGTCTCTATGTCCTTCATATTTATTTAACAAATAGGTTAAATCTTCAATAAGTTCGCTTTCACTTAAAAGTCTACTATCCCCATATACATGAACACTTTGATAATTCCATGTTGGGACATCTTCTTTTTCATACCAAGTAGACGAAATATATGCATGAGGTCCTTGAAATATAATTAAAACATTTGATGCTTTATTTAATAATCTCCATTGATCGTTATTCTTAGCTAAATGACCAGTAACATATATCTCTCCGTTTTTTTCATGAATATTAATTGGTACATGCGTCGCTATAGGTTTATCCCCATCGTTTGTTATGATCGTTACAAATTGATGTTCTAGCATAAATGATTTGATTTCTTGAATATCATTTTCTTTATAATGTTTTGGAATATACATAGTAAAGCCCCCTTATAAATGTTTAATCATGATATAGTCTATTTGTTTTTCATTCCCCATATAAAAAGCATGTTCATCTATTTTTTGAAATTTAAATTTTTCATAGAATGCAATAGCATTATAGTTCTTCTCCCATACACCTAGCCAAATATGATCGCATGATAATTCTTTAGCTACCTCAATTGATTTATCATATAGTTGCTTACCTAATCCAAGTTTTTGAAATTGGTTTAGAACATAAATACGTTCAATTTCTAAATTATTTCCTTCAATAAATTCCGTTTGAGCGTCTTGAATATTTAATTTTAAGTATCCTGCTAACGAATTTTGATAAAATATAAAATAAAAAAATGAATTTGAATTTTGAAATTCTTTTATTAATCTTTCTTTAGTGAAAGTGTGTAGTAAATAATTGTCAATGTTCTCTTTTTTATTTTGTTCTCTAAATGTTTCATCAAATGTTTGGTATGATATACTTTGCAATTGTTCTAAATCTTCTATGACACATTTTCTTATCATTTTTTCACCATCCTTTAATATTGTCTTTTGTTACCTTTTTTAACACTTAACCAATCCTCAGATATATTGTTTTTCACTCGGTCTAAAGCTCTCGTTAGATCATTAATTTCTTCTTCAGTAAAACCTTTTAATGCTACTGAATTAGAGTGATTGTTTTCCCTTATTATAAACGGATAAAGTTCTTCACCTTTTTTAGTCGGGAATAACATTTTACTCTTTTTACTTTGATGGTGATTTTTTTTGAAAATTAATTCATTTTTTTCAAGTTTATTTATTGCTCTTGATGCTGTAGTGCGGTCAATTCTCAACATTTCAGCCAATTTTTCTTGTATGATACCTGGATTTTCACAGATTCTGACTAAATATACAAATTGCCCTTTTGTAAGACTGATTTCTTTGAATTCTATGTTGCTTATAGAGTCTAATGATCTAGAAATAATACCTATATCTCTTAATATGTCTTTCATTATCTGACCCCTTTTATTTTTGTTGCAAATGCAACTATTTTATTTAATAATGTAACATATATTAATTATATTTCAAGGATCTATTACTTATAAATTAAGTTGTAATGACTAAGAGTGAAGTAAAATAAATTCTAAAATACTTTGGGACACAAATCCCTTTATCAAAAAAATCACCCAATCTGGAAGATTGAGTGATTTTTTGTTTATGATTTTTAGTACAAAGCAATTAATAAGTAAATAAATAATAAATTATTAGCTATCCCATTTTGAACGTAATATACATGAACAGAAGTTATTTTGTGGGTATTCTGGTTCAAAATACTTTATAACGTCTGATTTGATATTGCCAAATGTCGTTTCTGGTTTATGTTTGAAACCATCGTAAAATGCTTGTATTACGTCATGTTTAAAATTGCCTCTAGGGAATTTTGTAGCGACTGCTTTACGTAATTGATCAGAATATTGATTCCAATTATCGCCCATAACATCCATACCAACACCATGATAAAGTAGAGCAACATTATTTTCCTTATGCTCTGCAATACCTAAAGTCGTGTGTAAAGCTATAGAATCCCATGCTAATTGCAAATCACTTTTATCATAATTATAATTTTGTAAAAATTGTCTAACAGCATTTGCTCCATCAACTTCAAATCTTAAATCATCGCTGCCATAAGTTTCAGTTAAGCCTAAATCGTGAAATAGCGCTGTGATATAGAGCAATTCTTTATCGTATTTTAGTTGATCTTGGATTCCTTTTGTTTCTCCAAATAAATAAACTCTATTAGAGTGATTCCAAATTAATTCATTTCCATATTCTCTTACAATCTCTTGTGCATCTTGAATAATTTTACTATCTGGGACTTTAATTTCATCTAAACTTTTAATCAATTAAAAAACCCCCTTCTCAAATTATAATACATTTAATATATTCCTCTTAATTTAAAAAGTAAACTTATTTGAGAAGGAGTCAAAGTTGAGATTTTTTACCATAAAAAATACATTGGATTATCACACTCAAATTTTAGCGATACCTTTTCAGGTGGGTAAGTTCGCTTTTGGATATTTCAAATAAACTCATATCAATAAATAACATAGATAAATTAAACATCAGTATAATCTTTAATTTTAAAGTCAGAAAATGTTGAATCATAATCTAAGACATATTTAGATTTGATGCTTTTGCCATCATTGTCTTTCTTTTTCAATCTGATTTACAGTATCTGAACTACTCTTAATATAGCTATGTTTTTCTCTACTTTATTAATGTTTTCCCTCTTATAATTCATAGGTTATAGCCCAGGAAATATTGACCTCTTTATAAATTAAATGAACTTTTTACAATATGACGATATTATAAAAAGCTCCAGGTTTTATTATTTTATAATTGTGTTCTCAAAGACAAGTCTAGGTTTAGCACCTAATATTAATAAGAATATTTGAGCGTATTTTACATCTTGATGATGTTTAAAGATATTCATCAAAATATCAATATTTTCATCTTCAGTAATTTTTTTTACTTCGTCAGTATAAATTTGTAATACTGAATCTTTAATAAACGGTGGTCGTGATTCAATTTTATCAATACCATTTATCAATTCACCTAAATATTGATAGTGGATTTGTAATTGTCTCGTTAAACTGACAACATGCTCTAAGTTTTCAAAGAATCGAGGATAGTTTTTTTCTAATGATACAATGTCATTTTGAACTTTATAAATTTCATTTGTACTTGCAAACATAATTAGTAACTCCCTTCTTTAATTCTTTCCCAAGGTTTTTCTAAACCTATTATTTTTGTTAATTCTTGGCTATGCTCTCTTCTTTGTCTTCTCATGTTTGCACGTTTACTTCCTGATTCAAATAAAAATAATTCTTCTTTCGTTTCTGGTACTATAGCTGGAACTCTTATAGGTCTCTTATCACCATCTAATGCTACGAATGTTAAAAATGCAGTTGCCGCAATTTTTCTTTCTCCTGTTAACATATCTTCAGCTATAACTTTACAGAAAATTTCCATCGATTTATTCCCTGTGTATGACACGAATGACTCAATACAAACTGAATCTGTTTGTCTAATTGGTACTAAGAAATCAATAGAATCCGTAGAAGCTGTTACGCATTCTTTTACTCTTGCATGTCTTCTAGCTGATAACGTTGCATTGTTATCTAACTTTTTCATTAATACGCCTCCGAACAACGTATTATAATTATTCAAATCATTGACTAGTACTTGATCTGTACTGACTACTCTGCTCTCGTTGGGGTGTTTAAAATGTATCATATATATTTCCTTCCTTGTATCTCGTATAACTACATCTTAATCCCCTAAATACATTTATAAAAATCGTTAATTTTTATATAAACTATAAAAATAATCTATGTAAACGCATTACTCATTCATTTAAAAGTAATCTGTCTTGTAAAAATTCAAGCAATTTCTTTGTAATATGGTTTTGATAACCTTCTTTTTTCCAAATAATCGCCAATTCCCAACCGATATTCAAGTTGCTAATGCTGACACTTTTCAAGTCTTCATTCAGCAAATCTGTAATACTAGAAGGTAAAATACAAATACCTAAATCAGATAAGATCATCTGCTCAATAAAAGTCCACTGCGTACTCTCAGATATAATATTCGGAATAAAGCCCGACATTCTACAGCATTGCTTAATACGATCATTTAAATAATAATCAGAATTAAAAAGAATGAAACTCTCATTTGAAAGTTCACTAAGATCCACAGACTTTTGATCGGCTATATAATGATTTTTATTAACTACAACTTTCAACTCTTCACTGAAAAAGAAGAACGAATTAAACAAATTATTATCAGTAGGAAGCACAGTAATACCTATGTCTAAATCATCCCTTAAAATCTCATCCTCGATTCTTTTACTACCATCTTCCAAAATATGAAACGTCACATTAGGATATAATTGATGGAATTCAGAAATCAGCTTAGTAAACTTATTCACATTCATAATCGTAGGAATACCAATTCTCACATGACCTTCTTCAATTTCTAATAAATTATTCAATTCAACAGGAATATTCTCATACATCTTCAAGAAATCCTTACAAATTTTATAAAAGACTTTTCCAGCATCCGTTAATACGATTTGTCTCTTAGAACGATCAAACAACGCAACATTTAATTCCTCTTCTAATAACTTAATTGAATTACTAATAGTAGGTTGTGTAATGTATAAATTCTCTGAGGCTTTCGTCATACTCTTGAACTTTGCAACTTCTATAAAATATTGCATTTGTTTTATCTCCACGATAAATCCCCCAATAATTATTAATCTTCTTTACATTATTACACAAAACGAGGCTGAGACAAATTTATGTCTCAACCTCGTTTTTGTAATCAAACCAGCTTATATAGTTATCCTTATCAGCAATTTTGTTGAAATCTGCTTTTAACACATCTCTTATCAGCAATTTTACAGGAAACTGCTTTTAACATTACTCTTATCAGCAATTTTGTTGAAATCTGCTTTTAACACATCTCTTATCAGCAATTTTGTTGAAATCTGCTTTTAACACTACCCTTATCAGCAATTTTACTGAAATCTGCTTTTAACACATCTCTTATCAGCACTTCAAAATTATTTGAAGTATATAATTCATTAATATATATCTTTTTGTTTTATAATCCGTGTATGATTTTCATCTACAACCTCTATATCGTAGTAGGCTCTAATAGTTAATTCTAAATTATTCCATCTTTTTTCTTCTTTTGTTTTTCCTATATTAGATATTTTTGTCATGACCCAACTTACAATAGACGTAGAACCATAGGAGAATGCATCTACAATATTTTTATATCCTTTTAAATGTTCCGATTGTGCCATCTCAATTATTCTTTTATTAATTGGAGAAACTACAATAATTTCCTCCATATCATCTTTTATAACACTTTCTAATTCGTCTATGTTCTTAATTCCGGATACTTTATTCAATAGAATGCGCCTCCTTTAATATACTTTTGTGCAAATTTATTTTTATATACTCAATCAAATAAATCATTATCATATAATAAGTTTATATAACATTTCCATTTTTTTCAATATTATCAAACACAAAAACAACCCTCTAACTATAGCAGCTAGAGGGTTGTCTTAATTTTATATATTATTCCCACTCGATCATGAATTATTTTTTTATATAATTCACACTTTCCCAAAACATTTATTTAATAGCATTTATTAGAGGGTATTCAGTCTAATTCGTTTCAGACGCTTGCCCTTTTTATCATTTACTTTCCCTTTTTTTGCCCTTTAAATAATCATTCGATACAGATACTACTTTTTGGGTACTAACTCATATTATATTGCCTTGTTATTTATCTTATAACCTTTTTTTCTTCTTCATCAAACATCGGAAATAATATGCTCTTACATTTTTGAACAGAATATTTAATATTATTTATATCTTTATTTATATCTGATTTATATTGTTCTAACAAATCTACCTGTTTAGTCTTAATTACTTTAGCATTTATTCCATACCATTTTGTCATTCCATCTTCCTCGATAACTGGATCCACTATCAAATTCACTCCTTCATGAGTGAAAATATGTCTGTCATTTACTGTGAATTTATTTATAGTATTTATGTTGGGCAATTCCAATTCGTTATGCTTATCTTTTTTGATTGTATTCTTGTAAAAATTAGTATAATCCCATGCCTTCTGTCCTTCAAATTTTATCTCCTCGTTATGGTAAAGATATATTTTCACAATTAATTTATTCATTATGTCATCAAGAGTCGAAAGTAATCTTATACAATAATTCACATGATAAGTAGTGTCCAATAATATTTTAAATGTCTCTTCTTTTGATAATTTATATTCATTGAAGCTATTATCAAAATATTCATAAGCTTTTATAGCATGAAACAAATTACCGTCGAACAAATTTATTATATTGTATAGCTCATAGAGTGTTTCATTATTTCTTTTTATCATTTCCTCTGCCATGAAATTAAATGAATACAAAAATTGCTCATCTGATTCTTTATAAGTCCCCATAAATACCCCTCTTTTCAATTTTTCTTGAATTATATACTAAAGAATCATATTTATCTATATTCATTTATATACCTAATAATCAACACACATTCATTGTTATAATTTATTTAAAAAATATAAATCCACATATTTATTGATGAAATACTAATGCTTGGTTTTATTTATTCTATTTTCAGTTTGGTTATCAATCATCGTTATCACTTTCTTTTGCAAAAAGTAAGCCCTGTACTTAATTGTACAAGGCTTCTTTTTTATGCTTTGAATAAATAACTTTTTTCTTTCCTTACTTCCTCCAGCGCCTCATCAAGATTAATGACTTCGCCTGTCTCTATATTGATTTGGAAGCGGTCTTTATCCAACACTTTGAATATATCATCTAGATCGTGCATATCACGTGAAACGTTCTTTATCAAAAAAGGGAATAAAATCACTAGTACTGGAACTACTAAAGGGTAAGAAATTGACTACTATTACAAGTGCTACAACACGTATAGGAGAAGATGTTATACTTGATATATTGATATTATAAACAATAAGAAAGATGCACCTGATAGCTTTCAAAACGCAGTAAAAATTAATTAATTTATTGGAGCTTTTTTATGTATAAAAAAACAAATCTATTCATCGTATTTCTCATTTTATTATTATCTATAATAACGACGTTCTTGGATCAAAAGACATCTTTTTTTAATAATTTAACGTCTTTGCTATTTTTACAGTTTGTTTTCTCTATTTTAGTAAATATATTTTTACTAAAATACATCTTTGACATTGAAGTTATTAGGCGATTATTAGATAAAATAAATATTCTTTTCCAGTACTTTATTTATATAATACTTTTATTTCTGGCTATGTTTTTGATAATTTCTTTTGATTTCACAGATGTTAATTTATTAGGGTTAATATTTAGCTTATTATTTATGTTTGTATTTAGCTTTTTAACACAATTATTAATTTCCGAAACAATATCTAAATTATATATTAGAAACAATACTTCTGTTTACTTTAGCGCACTGGCAATGTTTATATTATTTATACTTCTAATCATTCCAAATTACATTCAATGATTTCATTGTTATTATAAACATTTGCATTATAAGAACCTAAACACAAAAAAACCCTCTAACTATAGCAGCTAGAGGGTTGTCTTAATTTTATATATTATTCCCACTCAATTGTACTTGGGGGCTTAGATGTAATGTCATAGACTACTCTATTTACGTGATCTACTTCATTTACGATACGGCTTGATACTTTTTGTAAGACTTCCCAATCGATTCTTGCAAAGTCACTTGTCATGCCGTCTATTGATGTTACTGCGCGTACGCCGACTGTGTAGTCATATGTACGATAGTCTCCCATAACACCTACTGAACGGATGTCAGGTAATACTGTGAAGTATTGCCATATATCTCTTTCTAGACCTTCTTCACGTACAACTTCTCTAAGAATTGCATCAGATTCTCTCACGATTTCTAATTTATCTTCTGTGATTTCACCTAACACACGGATACCTAATCCTGGACCTGGGAATGGTTGACGCCATACAAGGTGTTCTGGTATTCCTAATTCTATTCCTAGTGCACGTACTTCGTCTTTAAATAATGTATTAATTGGTTCGATTAATTGGAACTGCATATCTTCTGGTAATCCACCTACGTTATGGTGTGATTTAATTGTTTGTGCAGTTTTTGTTCCTGATTCGATAATATCTGTATATAATGTTCCTTGAGCTAGGAAGTCTACACCTTCTAACTTAGATGCTTCGTCATCAAATACATATACGAATTCATTACCAATGATTTTACGTTTTTTCTCTGGATCTGATACACCTGTTAATTTATTCATAAAGCGCTCTTTAGCATCTACTCTGATGATATTCATATTAAATCCTTCACCAAAGTTTTCCATTACCATGTCGCCTTCTCCTTTTCTAAGAAGTCCATGGTCTACGAAAATACATGTTAATTGATCACCAATTGCTTTATGAAGTAATACTGCTACGACTGATGAATCAACTCCACCACTCATCGCACACAATACTTTACGATCTCCAACTTGTTTTCTAATTTTTTCTACTTCGATATCAACAAAGTTTTCCATCGACCAGTTACCTGTACATTCACATACACGACGAATAAAGTTTCTTAATAAGTCGTTACCAAATTCAGTATGACGTACTTCTGGATGGAATTGTACACCGTATAATTTTCTTGATTTATCTTCAATTGCTGCATTTTGACAACTTGGGCTATCTGCAATGATTTCAAAGTTCTCAGGTATATCAATAACTTTATCACTGTGACTCATCCAAACTGTTTGACTGTTAGGTAAACTAAAGAATAAATCATCATCTGATTTAACGTTTAACGTTGCTTTACCGTATTCACGTTCATTCGCTCTTTCTACAGATCCACCTAATAATTTTGTCATTAACTGCATACCATAACAAATACCTAATACTGGGATGCCAAGCTCAAAAATTTCAGGATTAACTGTAAATGATCCTTCTTCATAAACTGAATTAGGTCCACCTGAAAGGATAATACCTTTAGGATTCATTTTTTTAATTTCTTCGATTGAGATTTCATGGTCGTGTAATTCACTATAGACGCCCATCTCTCTTATACGACGCGTAATCAATTGATTATATTGACTACCAAAGTCCAATACAAGAATTAACTCTTGTTCAAAAGCCATTTCCATAATTGTTGTTCTCCTTTAATTAAAATGAGTAGTTTGGTGCTTCTTTAGTAATTTGAACATCATGCGGATGTGATTCTTTAAGTCCTGCGCCAGTCATTCTAATAAACTGAGCATCTTCTCTTAATGCTTCTAAATTAGCTGAACCTGTATAACCCATACCACTCTTAATACCGCCAGTTAATTGATAGATTGTATCTTGTAGAGGTCCTTTAAAGTCGATTCTACCTTCAATACCTTCTGGAACGAATTTTTTAGCTGTAGTGTCTTCTTGGAAGTAACGGTCTTTTGAACCTTGTTCCATTGCACCTAGTGAGCCCATACCACGATATACTTTGTATTGACGTCCTTGGAAGATTTCAGTTTGTCCAGGGCTTTCTTCTGTACCAGCAAGTAAACTACCTAACATTACAGCGTTACCACCAGCTGCTAATGCTTTAGCGATGTCTCCTGAGAACTTGATACCACCATCAGCAATAATTGCTTTACCATGTTTACGAGCTTCAGTTGCACAATCGTAAATAGCAGTAATTTGAGGTACACCAACACCAGCAACAACACGCGTTGTACAAATTGAACCAGGTCCAATACCAACTTTAACTACATCTGCTCCTGCTTCAAATAATGCTCTTGTACCTTCTTGTGTTGCAACATTACCTGCGATGATTGTTACGTCTGGATATGATTGACTAATTTCTTTAACTACATTTAATACACCTTTAGAATGACCATGAGCAGTATCTATAACAAGTGCATCTGCACCCGCTTCTACTAATTTTTGAGCACGGATTGGCGTATCTTTTGCAATACCTAATGCAGCGGCAACAAGAAGACGTCCTTCTTTATCTTTCGCAGCATATGGGAATTCAATTACTTTTTCAATATCTTTAATCGTAATTAAGCCTTTAAGCTTACCTTCGTTAGATACTAATGGAAGTTTTTCAATTTTATATTTTTGTAAAATTTCTTCAGCTTCATCTAAAGTTGTTCCAACTGGAGATGTCACTAAATCTTCTTTAGTCATAACATCTGAAATTTTGATGGAGAAGTTCTCGATAAATCTTAAATCACGGTTCGTAATAATACCTACAAGTTCCATATCTTCTTCGTTATTAACAATAGGTACACCAGAAATACGATATTTACTCATTAATGCTTCTGCTGCATATACTTGTTCGTCAGGTGTTAAGAAGAATGGGTTTGTAATAACACCATTTTCAGAACGTTTAACTTTTTGCACTTCGTCTGCTTGATGTTCTATAGACATGTTTTTATGAATAACACCTAAGCCACCTTGTCTAGCCATAGCAATCGCCATTTTAGCTTCAGTAACTGTATCCATTCCAGCTGAGATAATAGGAATATTCAACTGAATATTCTTAGACAATGAAACGCTTAAGTCTACATCACTCGGTAATACTTCTGATTTTGCTGGTACTAATAATACGTCATCGAACGTTAAACCTTCTTTTTGAAATTTGTTTTCCCACATGAATAGAACCTCCACTTATTTATTTTCATATTTATTATTTCACATTTTCAATGTTTTGTTGATTGTTTAATCCATTAAAACACAAATTCAATATAATAGCTGAGAAAGTACCAAGTACTATACCGTTTTGAGTTAACCATGCATATTGTTCTCCAAATGTTTCAAGCGCTTGTGGTACAGCAGTAATTCCGGCACCTATTCCTACAGATACAGCAATTACGAGTAAATTGTTTTGTTTGTTAAAGTCTATGCCTCCAAGCATTTTAACGCCGTAAGCCATAACCATTCCAAACATCGCAATCATTGCGCCACCTAATACAGGGAAAGGAATCATACTTGCTAAAGCACCAAGCTTTGGTATCGATCCACATACAATTAAAAGTGCAACCATCATATACATGATCTGATTCTTTTTAGCTCCCGATAATGATACGAGTCCGACATTTTGAGAGTAAGCTGTATATGGAAATGCATTAAATATTGCTCCAATCATAATAGCAATTCCTTCAGCTCTATAACCTTTTGATAAACCTTTTCTAGTGATTGGTTGCTTCGTAATTTCACTCAGTGCGTGATACACACCTGTTGATTCAATAAGACTCACAATTGCTACAATTACAAAAACAATCGTAGTGCCAAATTCGAATTCAAAGCCACTAAATCTAAATGGTCTTGGTAACTCTAACCAATTTGATGTTTTTAAACTTGATGTATCTAATAATCCATAAAATGAAGCAACTATCGTACCAATCAGTAAACCTAATAGTATGGCAATAGATTTTATAAACCCTTTTGATAATCGTTGTATAATTAAAATAATGACTAGTGTGAAAACACCTAGGAATATATTTTTAGCATCTCCATAATTTTTCTCACCTTCTCCTCCAGCTAAATAGTTCATAGCTACTGGCATTAAAGTGATACCGATTATTGTCACTACACTACCTGTAACAACTGGTGGAAATAATTTTACTAAATATGAGAAAAATGGAGAAATTAAGACAACAATAATACCCGATAAGAATATTGAACCATACAAGACACCAATACCATGTGTATTACCAACTAGAATCATTGGTGCAACAGCAGTAAATGTGCATCCCAAGACTACCGGTAGTCCAATACCTATTCCTTTATAAACTTGTAAAAATGTTGCCACACCACACATAAAGATATCAATAGAAACTAAATATGCAACTTCTTCTGGTGTGAACTTAAGAGCAGAACCTACAATAATAGGTACCATTATGGCACCGGCATACATAGCGAGTAAATGTTGAATACTTAATATAAAATTTTTCATTTTATTCGCCTACCAACTTGACTTCATTTCCTAATAAAGAAGCAACTTGGCAAAGTGATAACACTTCTAATCCTTCAGATTCTAATTTTTCTCTACCTGGTTGGAAACTTTTTTCAATAACAATTCCTATTCCTGATGTTGTAGCATTAGCAGCTTTTACTAAACGATGTAAACCTAATGATGCTTCACCGTTCGCTAAAAAGTCATCGATAATTAATACGTGATCATCTTCATTTAAAAATTGTTTCGAAATAACCACTGTACTTGTTGTATTTTTTGTAAATGAGTGGATATCTGTGTGATAAAACTCAGACGTCATTGTAGATGGTTTTGCTTTTTTAGCAAATAAACACGGAACATCTAAATGTAAAGAAGCCATAATTGCTGGTGCGATACCAGAAGCCTCAATAGTAAGTACTTTCGTAATTTTCTTATCTTTAAAGTGTTCAGTAATGACTTGACCAACTTCGTACATTAACTTTGCATCAATTTGGTGATTTAAAAATGAATCAACTTTAAGAATCTTCTCGTCGATTACCACACCGTCTTCTTTAACTCTATCTTGTAGTGTCCTCACACTACTCGCCTCCTCATTTAGATTAAAAAAAACACACCTTAATCCTAAAAAATAGGTAAGATGAGTAAAAAATAATATAAAACCACACCATTTTAGATAGTCTGATTCCAATGTTATTCATTTACTCATAGTCGTGTCATTTAAGGCAACACGGTAGAAACTTCTAAAGCCATATCCTTCAGATTATATGAGTTTTTAGTAATAAATTATTCATTGATAATAACAAAGTATCAGTATTTTTACAATAGGCAAAACCTTATAATCACGCGATTTAAACAGTATTTAAATAAACTGAATTGTTTAAATAATTAGAAAGTTGGTTTATTTTTGTTTGATTCCTTTCTACAAGGGTATTTGAGAATTATATTGTATTTATATAAACAATATTTATTAAGTTTTAAGCGCAAGAGAATAATCACTATTTATCAGATTTTTACACATTACAAATTTATGGAGGTTTTAGTATGGGTAAAATAGAAAAGTTTAATAACGAAAGTGATTTATTGCAACGTATTGATGAATTAAAGCAAGAAGGCGCAGGAGAAAGTGATTTACAAGTTATCTCTGAAGATAAATTAGAAGATAACTCTTTAGATTACACAGATGTTAAAGTTAAAAGCTCAAGAGGATCATTTAGTGATAAGATTACGGCATTATTCTCTGGTGAAAGTTCTGAAGAAAGAGTTTTATCAAGTGTACATGTTCCAGAAGAGCGATTAGATGAGTACAAAGCAGATTTAAATAACGGCAAGATCTTGTTATATATTGATAATGATAATTTAGATGATAGTAAAAACTATGATTCAGAACACCCTAAAGGTTCTCAATCAGGAAATGAACATTATGACAATACAAAACCATTTTCAAATGAAGGTAATGAAGAAAGTGGCGTTTCTAAAGGAACAGCTGCTGGTGCAGGCGTAGGAGCAGGTGCTGCTGGTGCTGCTGCAGCTAGTTCATCTAAGAATGATAATGATACTTCTCATGATCAAAACGAATTTGGCAACGCTGATAAAGAAAATGAGTTTAACCGTAGTGACGACGTTTCTAATAATGATGTTTCTCGTAATTCAAATGAAGACAATGATACAAATGGCGTTTCTAAAGGAACAGTTGCCGGTGCAGGATTAGGAGCTGGTGCTGCTGGTGCTGCTGCAGCTAGTTCATCTAAGAACGATAATGACACTTCTCAAAATCAAAACGAATTTGGCAATGCTGAAAGAGAAAATGAATTTAACCGAAATGACGACGTTTCTAATAATGATTTAACTCATAATACAACAGGAAAAACGGATTCACCTTCATTTGATAATGAAGCAGAAACAGATAGATCAACTGACACTAATCGCTATGGCAATAGTATTGATAAGGAAGAAGTTGCACATGATGATGTAGACAATTCTAATTTTGCTGATAATAATGATGACACTTCCACTTCAGCAAACTTAGCAGGTGCATCAGGACTTGGTGCTGCTGGTTATGCAAACAAACAGTCTGATGAACAAGAAACACAAGTAAACGATGAAGATAATCGTAAAGTATACTCTAGTGATAACGAAAGAGATTTAGAAGCATTAAATAATAGAGAAAAAACAAATACCACTTATCGCGAAACGGATAATGTTAAAGACCAACAAGATCTTTCAAGAAATAATGATTCATCATTCTCAAGAGTTCACGATGATGATGTGGAAGCAGAACGTTCAACATTAAATTATGATAAGCCAAATGAAAGTGTTGAGCCACCTGCATCAAACGTAGATACAACACGTGAATCTAATTTCTCAACTAGTCAAAATGAAAGAGATACTAACATTAATGCATCTAATCAATCATTTAATGATGGTACTCGAAATGACAAAGATGAAGAATCTGTTCAATTACATGAAGAACGTTTAAATGTAGATAAAGAAAACGTTGAAACTGGTGAGGCATCAGTTGATAAACGCGTAGTTGAAGAACAAGAAGAATTTGATGTACCAGTTGAACGCGAAGAAGTTACAATTGAACGTCGACCAGTTAATGAGAAAGTTGACGAAGACTTCAACGCACAAGGAGACGACTCAGTACGTGTTCCATTACACGAAGAACGCGTAAATGTTGATAAAGAGAATGTTGTATCTGAAGAAATAGTTATTAAGAAAAATAAAGTTCAAGATACAGAGCATGTATCTGAAAAAGTAAGACGTGAAGAAGCAGATATAAACAATCCAACAGACGATAATAATAGACGATAAACTTAATACTTAAGAGGCTGAGACAATTAATTGTCTCAGCCTCTTATTTTTTATTATCATCACAGTTGAATTCTACCTCTATTAATATCTTATGTTATAATATTAGAAAATATTGATTTGAGGGGTTCATAACTATGAATTTTGAAGTTGTAACATCTATCGATGATCCATTATTTAAAAAGTCTTTAGAAATGTACGAAGATATTTTCAAAGCTGAAGTAAGAGAAGATCGTCACGTCTTTATTCACTCATTAACATCTGACTATATTAAAAAGCATTATATATTTTTAGTTGGTTTAATTGATGATACAGTTGTTAGTTTATCTACAGGACACTATGAACCTACTACCAACTCAGCTTTTATCATTTATTTAATGACACACCCTGAATACCGTAATCAACGTGTCGGTGCACAAACTCTAGAAAAAACTGAAGAAGCACTACATAAACATGCTCAGAGTGTTCATGGAAGAGACGCTAACATGATTATGTTAGAATCATTTGGAGCAGATTCATACGATGATCAAAGTAAAAAAGATCTTGCCATTTTAAGAAATAATTTCTTTAATAGACATGGTTATGAAATTCAACAAGATATACCCTATATACAACCAAATCCACAAAAATCTTTACCACCAACACCTATAGACTTATACATTAAACAATACTTACCACTTCAAAAAGATGTAATCTCACCAAGTATTCGTTCATGTTATATTAATAAATATATTCATGGAAATGAAAATGATAGAGAATTTGTATATGAACTATTGGATTCAATGGAATTATAATAATTAAACAAGAGGCTTAAATCATTAATGATTTAAGCCTCTTATCACGTTCTATTCTAAATACTGCCCAATCGCACGAAGACTTCAGAGATATCGTGCGTTTTACTCCAAATCTATCTTAATCGCACGAAGACTTCAGAGATATCGTGCGTTTTACTCCAAATCTACCTTAATCGCACGAAGACTCCAGAGATATCGTGCGTTTTACTCTAAATCTACCTTAATCGCACGAAGACTCCAGAGATATCGTGCGTTTTACTTTAAATCTACCTTAATCGCACGAAGACTTCAGAGATATCGTGCGTTTTACTCCAAATCCACCTTAATCGCACGAAGACTCCAGAGATATCGTGCGTTTTACTCCAAATCCACCTTAATCGCACGAAGACTTCAGAGATATCGTGCGTTTTACTTTAAATTCTCCCACTGGCCATAACCTTATTCTATATTATATCTCTTCATTAGCTCAGCTACTGTTTCATCTTTTGCGCCTTCTGGATGCGTGCCACACCAAAGATTCATATAGTCTGGATTTTCTAATTTTTTAGACTGCCCTCTCATTGGTTGTGTTAATTTATTTTGAATTGGATATGAGCAGATGCTTTCTTTAAATTGTTCCATATACTTTATATAAGTATTGTTTATACCATTTGCATAACGACCACTAAAGGTATTCGTCAAAGTTATTTCTTCAGACTTTGCTTTTAAAATACTTTCTTTATGAACATTTGGCGCACCACTTTCTTTAGTAGTTAAGAATGCAGTTCCAAGTTGTACGGCTGCCGCTCCTTTTTCAATATAATATTTAGCCTGCTCAGGTGTTGTAATTCCTCCTGCTACTACTAGCGGCAAATTCACTTTGTTGTATGTTTGATTAAATAATTCTTCCAACGTTAATCGGACATGAGGGAGTTCTTGTTTAAACGAACCTCTATGACCACCCGCTTCACTTCCTTGTAATACTATTGCGTCTACACCTATATCTTCTAGAGCTTTTACTTCTTCTAAATTCGTTCCTGTACCTATCACTATTATTTGATGCTGATGTAATTTTTGAACAATATGTTGTGAAGGTTTCCCAAAAGTAAAACTAACAATTTCTACACCTTTCTCAATAATTATGTCTATCATTTCATCAAAATTATCCTCTATTGAAACTTCATTAACTCGTTCGTAGTTTAATTTTTCCGCAATAGGTTTCAACAGATTATTCATATTATCTATTTTTTCTTGATTTATTTCAGGAAATTCTGGCACGAATAAATTTACACCAAGTGGATTTTGTGTCATTTCCCTAATTTGATCAATATCTTTGGCAAGTGTTTCCGGTGTCATATAGCCTGCACCAATTTGTCCAAGCCCTCCTTCATTGCTAACAGCAGCAACTAAATTAGGTGTCGTCACTCCACCAGCCATTCCTGCTAAAAATATTGGTTTAGTTATTTGTAAACGCGACAATACTGTATTCGTTTCCATTTTCAAAACCTCCAAAATAAATTTTGAACCGTAAGCTAATTATTTTGTTTTTCCTAATAATTAGTGCATTATAATGACATCATACTAAAAGGAGAACTAAAATGACACACTCAAAACTTTCATTAACTGAAATTATAAATAAAAGAAAATCAGTTAAAGAATTCGATCCAAACTTTAAAATCCCTAGAGAAGAAATGACAGAAATGATAGAACTTGCAACTAAAGCACCATCTTCAATTAATCTTCAACCTTGGCGCTTCGTTGTAATTGATTCTGAAGAAACGAAACAAAAATTAGACCACCTTGTACAATTCAACCAAAGACAATTACACTCTTCAAGTGCAATTATTCTTGTTCTTGCAGATTTGAAACACGCTGAATATGTAAGTGACATTTATGAGAAAAATGTTGAACTTGGTTATATGGATGAAAACTCTAAAGATTACTTCATTGAAACTATTTCTAATTTAATTAGTAGTGCTGATGAAAGTTACTTTAATGCTCAAGGATTAATGGATGCTAACTTAGCTTCAATGCAATTAATGTTGATCGCTACAGACCATGGCTATGATACAAATCCAATTGGTGGTTTCGATAAAACAGCTGTACTAGAAGCTTTAAACATTGATACTTCAAGATATGTTCCAGCACACTTAATCGCTATTGGTAAAGGGGTTAAAGCACCTCATGACTCAAGTAGATTACCTGTAGAAAGCGTACTTGCTTGGAATGACGAAAGTAACGGTACTATCGGTCAATAAATTAATTCGTCAAATTTTAATTAAGACACCTACTGTCAATTTAATGTTTTGGGGCTGAGATAATTAATTGTTTCAGCCTCATTTTTCATATTGCATTCGGCACCATAATCGTGTAGAATTCATGTCTATGAGTTTTATTTTTTTACTTAAAAGCTTTACCGCTTTAAAGTATTCATATAGTAAGGGAAGGAATTAAAATGAAAAATTTATCGCAATGGTCATCAAATATTGGGTTTATTTTAGCCAGTGCCGGTTCTGCAATTGGACTAGGTGCAGTTTGGAAGTTTCCATATATGGCTGGTACTTATGGTGGTGGCGCATTTTTATTAATATTTATTATATTTACACTGCTCGTTGGCTTACCTTTACTTTTAAGTGAATTTGTTTTGGGACGCTATGGTAGAACATATTCAACCAATATCTTCAAAAAAGTATCTGGGAAATCATCATTTAATTTAATAGGATGGCTCGGGAATTTAACAGTATTCGTATTGTTTTCATTCTATAGTGTTATTGGTGGTTGGATTATTCTATATATTATACGTACATTATTAGATAGCTTTGGATTAACACAATCCCATGATTACGGTAATATTTTTACTGATTACATCTCTAACCCATTATACTCGTTAGCTAGTCAATTCGCTTTTATACTCTTTACTGTCGTTATTGTAAGTAAAGGTGTCGAAAAAGGGATTGAAAAAGCATCAAAAATAATGATGCCACTGTTATTTATATCTTTTGTCATCATTATTATTAGATCAGTAACATTAGACGGTGCAGTTGAAGGTATTCAATATTTCCTACAACCAAAAATTTCAGATTTAAGCTCTGAAGGTATACTTTACGCATTAGGACAATCATTCTTCGCTTTATCACTTGGTACATGTGGAATGATGACTTACGCTTCTTATTTAAATCGCAAGACCAATATCGTAAAAAGTGCTAGCGCCATTGTATGGATGAACATTGCAGTATCTATAGCAGCAGGTTTAGCAATATTCCCTGCAATATTTGCTTTCGGTTTAGAACCAAATCAAGGACCAGGATTATTGTTTATTGTTCTTCCTCAAGTATTTGATCAAATGTTTATAGGACAATTATTCTATCTGCTATTTTTAATATTATTCTTGTTTGCAGCAATTACATCTTCAATTTCATTATTAGAATTGAATATATCTAACATTACTAAAAATAATAACGATAATAGAAAAAAATGGTCATATATTATTGGTAGCTTAGTATTTGTATTCGGTATCCCTTCTGCATTATCAAACGGTGTGTTACAAAACTTCACATTTGGTGTTGGAACATTCTTTGATAATATGGATTACCTAGTCGCAAACGTATTAATGCCTATCGGTGCATTAGGTGTTACAATCTTTGTCGGACATATCTTTAATAAAGAGACAATTTTGAAAGAACTTAATATGAGTGATACTAAAAAAGGCAGAATATTCGTCAACGTTTGGTATTTCTTAGTTAAATTTGTTCTTCCAATCATTATCATCGCAGTATTTATTGGGCAATTATTATAAATTATTAAAATAGTGAGGTTGGAACAAAAATACCCATTCTCAAATAAAGAGAGCTAATCCATCATTTTCAGATTAGCTCTCTTTATTTATAAAATTTTCAGATTTCATAAATAATGACATATTTCTTATTTGTATATAATACTTTCTATAATTAATACAACAAATACTTGAACTTTATCTTAATTACATGTAATGTAATAAGGGAAGTGTGACGGTTGTCTGCCCACAGACAACCCTACCTATAAAACTACTGTCAAACAAAGGATGATTTATACCATGTTAACTAAAGAATTCTCAGCTAAGGTCGGTCTTAGTGAAAAGCAAGTCAGAAAAATCGTACAACACTTAGAAGATAGAGGATATCAACTTTCTAAGACAGAATACCGTGGAAGAGAAGCAACTGACTTCCAAGAAGAAGATATTGAACTATTCCAAGAAATAGCTGAAAAGGTCAAAGAAACAAACAGTTATGATCAGGCTTTCGAAACACTTGAACAAGAAAAAGACTTCTTACAAGTTCTAGTTAAAGACGAGCCAGCCAATCAAACACCTGAGCTACAACATTTAATCGAAGAATTAAGATTAGAAGTTCAACATATGCGTAGAGAAAGACAAATGTTAGGAGAAATGTTACAACAAGTACATATCCAACAACAAAAATTGGAACAAACGTTAGCTTTACAAGCTCCTGAACAAACTTCACAAGCTACAGAAACGAAAGTTGGAGCAAGTACAACAGAAAAGGCTAACAGTGCTGAAGAAGTAACAGCAGATAAAGCTACTAAAGAAACTGCTGATAGCAAAGAAGATACTAAATTAAACGAAGATACACCTAATACTGAACTTAAAGAACAAGAGAAACCAACTGTGGCTAAATCAGAAGATAAAGCATCAGCTGTTAAAACTGAGCCTACAACTACTTCAGACAAGAAAGAAGTAGAAAAAGAAGAAGTTAAAGTAGAAAATAAAGAAGTTACTGCTGATAAAAATCAAACTCCAAATGATATTGCTAAAAAAGACATTACTAATAACGATGTTCCTAAAGAAGATAAAGCAGAATCAACAGTTGCTCAAGATACAGTAAATAAAGAAGCTGCAAATGATGCTACTAAAGAAGAAAAAGAAGAAACTACATCTTCTCAAGTTGTAACTAATTTAGAAAATAATGAACAAACTGAAGAAGAACCAAAGAAAAAAGGATTCTTCCAAAGATTATTCAATATTTAATACAATAAAAGGGAGTTTGGACATTATTGTTCAAACTCCCTTTTTGTTAAGTTTTTGTAAATTTCCACTATATAATTGTTAAATGCAACTTTACTTTGTTATATTGAAATTTATATTAACTCGTTTAATTAACATTAACAATTGGGAGTGTTTCACATTATGGAAACATTAAATTACGAAGATATTAATACTAAAGCGTTATGGAAACATAACAATCAAGTTGTAAAAATTATAAAAGAAGATTTAGATTTTTACATCAAATTAAACCTTAAAGAAAACAACGATAAATTAGTTGTATTTTCAAATGGCGCATATGACCCTGCTAAAAGTAATCCACCTGTTTTTATGAGAAGTAAATGGCATGAAGACTTTAATGCAAATTGCTTGTATATAGACGATCGAACGATTCATAATACGCAATTAAGATTAGGTTGGGGTGTAGGTACTAAAGAACGTCATTATCTAAGGGACTATTCTGAGATTGCCAAAACAATTACAGACCAACTCAATATAGAGAATAACAAAGTCGTATATTGCGGTTCATCTGCAGGTGGATTTATGTCGATGTATCTTGCTACTTTACACAAAGAATCTACTGCAGTTGTAAATAACCCACAATGTTATGTTGATCGATATGACAAAACAAATGTCGAGAAACTATATAAAAACATATTCCCTGATTATTCAAGAGACTACATAAAAAAACAATTTGCAGTTAGAATATCTATTACAAGTCTTTTCAGAATTCAAAAGTACGTACCAAAGATTTACTATATACAAAACAGATTATGTCAGACAGATATGAATAGACACTACACGCCATTCTGTAGTTTCCTAGATAAATATAATATCAATAGTACCAATATTAAATTTATCCTCTATAACAATAAAAAAATGGGTCACAACCCTATATCTCGAGAGTCCACAGTAGATTTTGTTAATCAAGTATTAGAAGACAGAATAGCAATGTCAGGTTTTTAAGTAAAAGCTCTTAGGAATATATCCTGAGGGCTTTTTTTATGCTTTTGAAAAGATTTTTAAAAATTAATAAAGCACTTTCATTAACTTTTATGTTACCCTATACGAGTACTGTAAAAAACTGATAAACTCTTATAGCAAAGGAACTCATTATGAAATTCACAAAAGAAGAATGGCGAAATACAAATTTTAAATTAGATATGGATACGAGTCATTTAAATTTAGAAGAAATCATCAGTCTAAATGATTACTTAACAAACTCTGAAATTAACGAAGTTTATTTGCCACTCATTAACTTTTTAACTAACAAAGTTAAATTCCATAAAGATTATTCATCGGATATAAACAACAAATTACAGAACAGAAATGATACTACACCATTTATCATTGGTATTTCAGGTGGTGTTTCTGTAGGAAAAAGTACAGTATCAAGACTGCTCTTAAACCTACTTCAAGAGTACAATACAGACTGGAAAGTCGATCTTATCACTACAGATGGTTATATTATGCCTAAACAAGAATTGATTGATAAAGATTTACTTTCTAAAAAAGGCTTCCCTGAAAGTTATGATACTAAAACATTAATCAGTCACTTAAAACAAATAAAAAACAATGAAAGAAATATACCAACTTACACATATTCTCATATCACTTATGATCGACTTAAAGATCAATATCACAACATAGATTGTCCTGACATCCTTATCATAGAAGGCGTGAACATATTCCAAGTAAGCCCACATGAAGAAGAACTTGTAAGTGATTATATCGACTACAAAATATATTTAGACACAACAATAGAAAATATGAAAAAATGGTATATCAATCGCTTCTTACTCTTGCAAGAAGAAGCCTTCCAGAAGCCAGACTCACATTTCTATAAATATCGAGACATCCCGCAAGACGAAGCCATCACGATAGCAAAAGACCTTTGGGACAATATAAACGAAGTCAATCTGATAAAAAATATTTTACCAACCAAAAACAGATCAGACCTAGTACTCTATAAAAACCACGATCACGTAATTGAGCAGTTGAAGTTTAATAAATTTTAGATGAGAAAATCTAGAGGTATTATAATGAAAATTTATCCTTCAAACCAAACATTAGAAATTTGGAGTCAAAATTATTTTACTGATTTTGACTTATTTTTTGTAAACAATATTCCTTTTAAGAATGAACACGCATCCATTACTTCTAAAGATTCTTTCAAAGAATCTAGTTCATTTGATATTAAGACAAATAATCTATATGAATTTTGGAACTTAAATGAATATAACTATGTTATCCAATCAACAAAAGGATGGTTTGAACAATTAGAATGTGAAATACAAGAATATATAATAAAAGAACAATGTAGAGTAAATAATCCGCTTTTTTTCAAAACCAATCTCATTACTTTAAATAATTGGTATCAACTTAGTAAGCCCTTTAAAGTTCAATTTTTTAATGACCGAATTGAAGAATATCAAGATAATGTAGTGCCATTACATCTAAAGGTAACATTACCAGATTATCTCAATTCAATTGTTAATACATTTCCTCTTCATCAAGGTTCCAATTGTCTTTCAACAGTTCTTTATGCTATTACTGAAGACCTCGATATATTGGACCAATGGATAAAAGAAGATTCTTTTTTAAATACACTTAATATATTAGGCTATACTAAATCATCGGAACCAAGCAAAAAAGGTGACATCATTGTCTACTCTAATAATAAATCTATAATCCATGCATCCTATCAGGTTGAAGATGAACTTTTCATCAATAAAAATGGGCAAACGATTTTTAATCCATATAAATTAATCACCATTGCTGACTTAGAAAAAAATTGGGGGATGTATAACAAGCATGTCTATCGCCAACAACCTTGATTTTTATCTTTACATAGTCTGAAACTGCATTTAAATAGTGGTTCATATCTACAGAATGCATTTGAGGTTAACTCTTACTTACAGTTACCTCTTTTTTTATAAATTCAGACACAAATAACCCTCTAGCCTGATTGCTAGAGGGTTTTACATATATTTTTAGCTTTTTATTAACCTACTTCTACTATATATCTTTAAAATAAGTTTTAAGAAAAAGTTCTTCAAGTTTCGATTCAATTGTTAATTGTGTTTTTTTACATTGATTTTTAAACTTTAATCTAAAATACAAAGTTTCATATATGTCAGTTATATTCTTTATAATTCTATAATATTTTACCCCTTCAGAATCTATTTGATTTAATTTAACTTGTATGTCATTTATCCAGTTAATTAGGTCTATATCAGATAACCCTTTTTCTAATAAAGATTCAATTATGAATACTTGTCTCTCATCTTCATTATCAATATATGGTAGAGAATCCTTCGTTAATTTGAAGAGATTATTACTAATTAAATTCATAATAGTAGTGTTATGTGTATTTAA
Source organism: Mammaliicoccus sp. H-M34 (assembly GCF_022386495.1). Classification (NCBI taxonomy): domain Bacteria; kingdom Bacillati; phylum Bacillota; class Bacilli; order Caryophanales; family Staphylococcaceae; genus Mammaliicoccus; species Mammaliicoccus sp. H-M34. Next base: position 98,818 of record NZ_JAJNIK010000005.1, on the reverse strand, counting down.
ATAAAAGTCAGATTCTATACAAATAGAAATTAAGTCTGATCCATGTGCAATGCTATGTGCCCACCCTTTATTAAGTATATAACCTCTAATATCTTGCTCTTTTTCATAATAAAAAATCGCTGCATTAAAAATTTTATTGTAAATACCTTTTTCAAAATGTTTATTTTTTATATCATTTTCTACTATAGAGGCAAGTATTAAAGAGCTAAAGCTTCTTAAAAATACACTATCAGAATCGTTATTCCCTAAATCTATATTTAAATTTTTTAAACTTATATACAATATTTTCTCAACCTGAATATCAGTTAATTTATTATTTAAAATCAATAAACAAATAGTTTCTGTAGTCTTTTCACGAATATCAGAGTCTACATTACCTATATTGCTCATTAATTCAGTTAACATCGAATCTGGAATATTCTCATGAATTAAATTATTTTCAAATAAATTTAATACTTCTTTTATATTCATTCCCATCCCACCTGACAAAGTAATTATATATTAGTATAAATCAAATAGGAATTAAATTACAATTTCATTTATAAATGTTTGTTTTGTTATACATTATATATTATTATTCTTTGCTATAGGCTAATTTTAGACACACTCACATATATTCAAAACCTTTTAATATCAATAGTTATAAAGGGTTAGTCTAAAAATTGTAAGATTTAATATTTACCTTTGACCTGCTAAAATGATTCGTTAAGTCAGCTTGGGACATCATTAGTAATGTGATTTTATATCTCCCTTAAAATCTGTTCAAAGTTATCAAACAATATTATATGATTAAATTGAGTATGGATTGTATTGTTGAGATAATATAATTTGCGTTAAATAATGAATACACTTAAGAACAAATAGTAAACAGTTAAGGAATATTAAACATTTCTGAATTTAGCTATACTATAATAAACTTGTATTCAAAATATAATCTTTAGTAGTATTTATAGATAAGTTTAAAGTATTTTTAAGTTTTATAGCATTATTTATTTTTGTTTCTAGTATTTTTTCTAATCCTGTTAATACTGAAATGAAAAGTGGAGATTATTATCAAGATTTAGGAGTTAAAATTTTAAATGGAAATTATAATAATTAGTTTATATATATTATTCGGCCTTAGTTGCTTTGCTTTAGTTCTCATATCAATATTGACTATATTTAAAATTCTAAAATTATATGAAATGAACATAAATTATCGATTGATATGGATTGTTACTTTGAGTATTCTCTTTATCTCTTTGATCATTTTAATATTATTAGGATATTTAGTTTAAATGTAAATATTATATAAAAATAACCCTCTGGCCTGAGTGCTAGAGGGTTTTGTTATATGTTATTGCCCGTTTATTCCTCTTTTTTAAAGTCTTTTCTTAAACGTTCTTTGGTCGCTTCTACACGTTTTTCTTTTGCTTTATCATCTTTATTCCGTTTCTCATACATTTCGGCGTCTACATTCCAACGTTCCGATAATGATTTGTTTTTCTGATACGCAATTTCGTTGTCTATGCGTATACGTTCATTCATTGTTAAAGGTTTCCCCTTACCTTCTCGTATGCCTTTAAGTACTGTCGCTCTTGTTTCTGCTCTATACTTTTCAAGTCCTGCGTCGACTTCTGCTTTTGTTCTTTTAGTCATTAAGCAACAACTCCATTTTGTTGAATTTATTTATATATACCCTTTCAAAAGCATTTTGTACCTATATAGTAACATTTACTATGTGTATTCTCCCTAATTTCAGACACAAAAAAACCCTCTAGCCTGATTGCTAGAGGGTTTTGCTATACGTTATATATTATTGTTCTTCTTTAACGTATGGTAATAAAGCCATGTGACGTGAACGTTTAATAGCTATAGTAAGCAAACGTTGGTATTTCGCTGAAGTACCAGTTACACGACGTGGTAAAATTTTACCTCTTTCTGAGATAAACTTTTTAAGTAAATCAGTATCTTTGTAGTCGATATGTGTAATACCGTTTGCTGTGAAATAACAAACTTTTTTACGACGACGACCACCTCTTCTTGGTCCACCTGCCATGATTGTGTTCCTCCCTTCTTTTTAAATTTTTTTATTTATATTCGTTTCAATCAACTATTAGAACGGCAAATCATCATCACTGATATCAATTGGTCCATTAGCATTCGCAAATGGGTTACTTGATTGTTGATTATTGTTTGACTGTTGATTTGAAGGTGCTTTTTGTCCTTGTTGTTGGTTACCACCAAAGTCTTGTCCATAATTTTGGAACTCGTTATTATTTTGGTTATATGATTGGTTATCATTACCAGATTGACGTTGATTTGCGCCTTTAGGTTCAAGGAATTGAACACTGTCACAAACAACTTCAGTTACATAAACACGACGACCTTCTTGGTTCTCGTAGCTACGAGATTGTAGACGACCTTCAACACCTGCAAGACTACCTTTAGATAAGTAATTGTTTACATTCTCTGCGGGACGTCTAAATACAACACAGTTGATAAAGTCAGCTTCTCTTTCACCTTGCTGATTCGTAAAAGTACGATTGATAGCTAAGGTAAAAGTAGCAACTTGAACGCCTGAGGGTGTTACTCTGTATTCCGGATCTTTAGTTAATCGACCGACTAATACAACACGATTAATCATTTAATCTCCCCCATATCTTAAAAGTTAAATTATTTTTCTTCTTCACGTACAACGATGTGACGAATGATATCATCAGTGATTTTCGCTAAACGATCGAATTCGCTGATTGATTCGTCATTTTCAGACTTAACTCTAACGATATTGTAGAAACCTTCAGTGAAGTCTTGGATTTCATAAGCTAAACGACGTTTACCCCAATCCTTTTCTTCGACGATTTCTGAACCGTTTGAAGCTAAGATTCCTTTAAAACGTTCAACGACAGCTTTTCTAGCTTCGTCTTCGATATTTGGACGTACTACGTACATTACTTCATATGTTCTCATCAATTTACACCTCCTTGTGGTCTATGCGGCCTAATAACTTAGTATTAAGCAAGGAATAATTTTCATTACTCACAATCAAGAATTATAGCATAGAGTATTACTTTTTACAATGTTTTTTAGTCAATACTGTAACTATTAAGTAGTGACTTTATCATTTAAAATATAAATGGTTTTAACACGCCTTCTGAGTACATGCTTTTAGAGGGTCAGTAAAAGCAGAAATCCAATTAAATCGCACGAAGACTTCAGGGATATCGTGCGATTCAAGCAAAATCCAACCAAAACGCACGAAGACTTCAGAGATATCGTGCGATTCAAGCGAAATTCAGTCAAAACGCACGAAGACTTCAGAGATATCGTGCGATTCAAACGAAATCCAACCAAAACGCACGAAGACTTCAGAGATATCGTGCGATTCAAACGAAATCCAACCAAAACGCACGAAGACTTCAGAGATATCGTGCGATTCAAACGAAATCCAACCAAAACGCACGAAGACTTCAGAGATATCGTGCGATTCAAGCAAAATCCAACCAAATCGCACGAAGACTTCAGAGATATCGTGCGATTCAAGCAAAATTCAATCAAATCGCACGAAGACTACAAACTTATCGTGCGATTTTCCTACCTATCTAGTTCCTACCTTCATATCCAACTAGCAAATACAACGGCAAAAGAGGCCGAGACACAAATGTCTCAGCCTCTTTAAATTTCTATCTATTACTCTTACACATTAAATCTAAAGTGTACAACGTCTCCGTCTTTCATTAGATAGTCTTTTCCTTCTAATCTTACTTTACCCGCTTCTTTTGCACCGTTCATACCATTATTATTCAATAAATCATCATAGCTTACTGTTTCTGCTCTAATGAAGCCTCTTTCGAAGTCTGTATGGATGATTCCGGCACATTGTGGTGCTGTCATGCCTTCTATAAATGTCCATGCTCTTACTTCTTGTTCTCCTGCTGTAAAGTATGTTGCTAGTCCTAACAGGTTATATGATGCGCGGATTAATTTGTCTAATCCTGCTTCTTCTACGCCTAAATCTTCTAAGAACATTTCACGGTCTTCATCGTCTAATGTTGCTAATTCTTCTTCGATTTTAGCTGAAATAACGATTACTTCTGATCCTTCGTTTTTTGCGTATTCTTCTATTTTTTGTACATATTCATTGTCTTCTGGACTTGCTACTTCATCTTCTGCTACGTTTGCTACGTATAACATTGGTTTTGATGTTAATAAGCTTAAATGTTTCACGATTGATTTTTCATCTGATGAGAATTCTAAGCTTCTTACTGGTTCATTGTTTTCTAATGTTTCTTTTATTTTTGCTAATACTTTTTCTTCTGCTACTGCATCTTTATCTTTCTGTCTAGCCATTTTTGCTACTCTATCATAGCGTTTTTCTACTGATTCTAAATCTGCTAACACTAATTCCATATTAATTACTTCAATATCATCTATTGGATCTACTTTACCAGATACGTGTGTTACATTTTCGTCTTCGAATGCACGTACAACTTGGCAAATTGCATCTACTTCACGGATATGTGATAAGAATTTATTCCCTAATCCTTCACCTTTAGATGCGCCTTTTACGATACCTGCTATATCTGTAAATTCGAAAGCTGTTGGAACTGTCTTCTTAGGTTTAACTAATTTTGTTAATTCTTGTAAACGATGATCTGGTACTTCTACGATTCCTACGTTTGGATCGATTGTTGCGAATGGATAGTTCGCTGCTAATGCTCCTGCTTTAGTAATTGCGTTAAATAGTGTTGATTTACCTACGTTAGGTAATCCTACTATGCCAGCTGTTAATGCCATATGTTATTCACCTTGTCCTTTTTCGATTATTTTTTTGATTTTTTTATTAAATTCTTGTCTAGGTAGCATAATGCTACGAGAACATTCTTCACATTTAATTCTAACATCTGCACCAAGTCTTATGATTTTAAATTTATTATAACCACATGCATGCTGCTTCTTCATTTCAACGATATCATTTAAATTATACGATTTAATCATATTACAGCCTCCCGATTAGATGATTATTGAATGTTATTAGGATTATAAGAAACCATAGTTGGTATTGGTGCTTGAATACCTTCTTTATCAAAGAACGATTTGATTTCTCTTCTTAATATTCTTGCACCTGTCGCATGTTCGTTAGGTTCTGTTTCGCCTGCGATTTTTATCGTTGCTTCTCCTGCTGTAACATTTTCTACACCTAAAATTTCAGGGTCTTTAATGAAAATTTGATATTTTTCTTTTAGTGTAGGTAAAAATTCATATAATTTGCTTTCTAATTCATCTAAGTCTTCTTTTATGGATACAGGTACTTCCACAATAGCCATACCATTATGAATTGAAAAGTTTACAATCTCATTCATTGTACCATTTGGAAGAATCGTTAAATCTCCTGCAAATGATAAAATTCTCGTAGATCTCATCCCTATTGATTGTACAGTACCTTCAGCAACAGTTGTACCCGTAGTATTAATTTTTACATAGTCTCCAACATCAAATTGATTCTCAAAAATAATAAAGAACCCAGTTATGACATCTTTAACTAAAGTTTGAGCACCAAAACCAATTGCTAAACCTGCAACTCCAGCACCTGCAATAATGCTTTCAACTCTTATTCCTACATTGCTTAATATTGTCGTAGCAACAATGAACCACACAACATATGAAATAATGTTTTGTAGTAGGTTTACCATTGTTTTAGCACGCTTGTTAGACTTCCCTACCCTCTTAGTTCCGTATTTCGTAGTAAAGAATTTCTCGACTAATTTATGAAGTATCTTAATTATAATAAACGCTAATATAATATAAAATATCCCGATGAAAATTTGTTCTATCCATTTTTGCCAATTATCTGGATCCATAAAAGGATCGATTAGTTTATGAATGACGCTCATAATTTTATTCATTTTCACACCTCTTATTCTTCTAACAATAATTCCATAATTCTTTTGTATTCTGCTTCAGAATTAAATTCAAGTGAAATTTTACCTGCTTTTTTTGTCTTTGAAATATCAATGTTCGTTCCATATTTCTCTTTCAACTGATATTCATGTTTAACTAAAAAGCTTGGTTTATTTTGTTTTGATTGTTTTGGTTTCTCTTGACCGTTAGCATTCAAAAACTTTATATATTCTTCTAATGCTCTAACGCTCATATTTTCTTTAATCACTTTTTTAGCAACTTGATTGATTTGATGCTTTTTCTCTATTCCAAGCAAAGTTCTGCCATGTGCACTTGATAATTTTTCTTCGTTGATTAAACTTTTCACACTAGAAGGTAGATTCAGTAATCTTAAGACATTAGCAATATAAGATCTTGATTTACCTAATCTATCTGCTACGTCTTGTTGCTTTAAATTTAGTTCTGCCATCATTGTGGCATAACTCTTTGCTTCTTCTAATGGTTTAAGATTCTCACGTTGAAGATTCTCAATTATAGCGAGTTCTAACATTTCTTCATCAGTTAGCACTTTAATAATTGCTGGGACTGTGTCTTTCTCAGCTAATTGACTTGCTCTGAATCTTCTTTCACCAACCACAATGTCATATCCTTTAATTGTTTCTCTTACTACTATTGGTTGTAATACACCATGTTGTGAAATAGACTGCGTTAAATCTTTTAAAGCTTCTTCATCAAAATAATCTCTAGGTTGATATGGATTTCTTCTTAATTTGTCTAAAGGAATCTCAACAATTTTATCATGACTAAAGTTATAAGAAATCTTTTCAACAAGTTCGTGATTTCTTTCTTTCATTTCATCACCACGTTATATATTCTAATTTGTTTCACGTAAAACATCCAAATTAGATTATAACAATTTTGAAGATGATATGCACAAAAGAATAATTGACCGATAAATTAAAATATTCAGAAAAGTTGTTGACAAAAAAATATGCCCATAGTATTGTGTAATATATCAACAACGAAATATTAATTAAAAGCACGATAAAAAGGAAAGTAAATCTTAAACTGCAATTATCAGAGAGTTCCCATTTGCTGAAAGGGAATATTGAAAGAAAGATTGAAAATGGCCTTGGAGTGGTGACATCGATATTGAGGTGTCAACGGGATCGCCCGTTATAGCGATACAGTATTAAAGTCTCTTTAGTGTTGATGGCGTACTGGAATTTGTTCATATTTTTACTGCCATTATATACTCTTTTACAAGAGACCACGTACTTATAGAGGTAGTGTCAGTAATGTCATTACGAACAAAGGTGGTACCGCGAGCTAAGCTTTCGTCCTTTACATCCGATTAATATCGGGTTTAAAGGACGGAAGCTTTTTTTATTTTTAAATACATTAGGGAGGAAGGCTATTATGAAATCTACTCAACTCGCTCAAATTTCATTAACTAAAGATCATACAGGTGCAACCACAAATCCTATATATCTTTCAACAGCCTATCAACATGAAAAATTAGGATGTTCAACTGGCTTCGATTATACGAGGACTAAAAATCCTACTCGCTCACAATTCGAAGAAGCATTTGCCAAATTAGAAGGTGGAAAGTACGCATTTGCAACTTCTAGTGGTATGGCAAGTATTCAATTAATATGTAACTTATTTAAACCAAATGATGAAATTCTCGTTTCATATGATTTATATGGTGGCACATTTAGAATCTTTGAATTTTATGAAAAACAATACAACATTAAATTTAAGTACATCGATTTTTCAAATATTGAAGAGGTCAATGCATCTATCAATGAGCATACGAGAGCTTTCTTTATAGAACCCGTATCAAATCCATTAATGTTCACAGTCGACTTAGAACCATTGTATGCAATAGCGAAGTCTAAAAATATTTTAACAATTATTGATAATACATTCTTAACACCTTACTTTTCTACACCATTAAAAGATGGAGCTGACATTGTATTACATTCTGCTACAAAATACATAAGTGGTCATAATGATGTATTAGCAGGCATTGTAACCGTATCAGACGATTATTTAGGTGAACTACTTGCTCAATTCCACAATATGATTGGTGCAACACTATCACCTTTTGACAGTTATTTATTACTAAGAGGTTTAAAAACATTACACATACGACTTGATCGCGCTACCGAAAATGCCCAAAAATTAGCCGCTTCTTTTCAGTCAATTGAAAGCATTGATGAAGTACTTTATTCAGGGCAAACAGGCATGTTAAGCATTAGATTAAACAAAGCTTACAGTGTTGATCGTTTTTTACAAAATATTGATTTATGTATATTTGCCGAAAGTCTTGGTGGCACTGAAACATTCATTACTTTCCCATATACACAAACGCATGTAGACATGGCCGATGAAGAAAAAGATAAACGTGGTATCGATGAATATCTACTTCGTCTATCAATCGGAATTGAAGACTATGAAGATATTTACACAGATATACTTCAAGCTCTTAAAAAATCAAAGAAAGAAGGGGTGTCATTATGAGTTATTCAAAAGAAACGTCATTAATATTAGACTCCACTAGAGGTAATGAACATTTATCAAGCAACCAACCATTATATTATTCATCAACATATCACCAACAAACATTAGGTGGTAATACTGAATTTGATTACGCAAGAAGTGGTAATCCTAACAGAAAGTTACTCGAAGAAAAGTTAGCCGATCTAGAAGGCGGTAATTATGGATTTGCATTCAGTTCTGGGATAGCTGCAGTAACAGCTGTATTCCTTACATTAGAACCTGGAGATCACGTTATACTTCCTGATGATGTATACGGAGGTACTTTCAGATTAACAGAACAAATACTAAAAAAATTCAAAATCGAATTTACAACTGTCGATCAAACAGACTTACAACAAGTAGAAGATGCTGTACAGGATAATACAAAGCTTATCTATGTAGAAACACCTTCTAACCCACTATTTAAAGTAACTGATATTGATGGTGTTGGACAAATTGCTCGTAGAAATGAAGCACTTTTAGCCGTAGATAATACATTCATGACACCACTAGGACAGTCTCCATTGAAACTTGGAGCAGATATTGTCATTCATTCTGCAACGAAATTCTTAGGAGGTCATAGTGACCTGATTGCTGGCGCTGTAATCGTAAATGATCCCCAACTTAAAAATGATATTTACTTAATTCAAAATGGAACTGGATCAGGATTAAGCGTCTATGATTCATGGACACTTGCTAAGCATTTAAAAACATTACCTATTAGATTTAAACAATCTGTTAGCAATACTGAACAAATTTATAGATATTTAATTGAAAATGAAGCAATTGAAACTGTTTACTATCCAATAACAAATGACACACATTTAAGACAAGCTAAAAATGGTGGTGCCGTACTAGGATTCAGACTTAAAGATGAATCAAAAGCACAAGCATTTGTTGACCATCTAAATATACCTTTAGTTTCTGTAAGTTTAGGTGGTGTTGAAACCATTCTTTCTCACCCAGCTACAATGAGTCACGCAGCTATACCTGAAAGCATTAGAGCTGAACGTGGTATTACAAACGGCTTATTTAGACTATCAGTAGGATTGGAAGATGTCAGAGAATTGATTACAGATATCGATTGGGCATTAAAGGAGGCTATATATGAATCTGAAAGAAGCATTGAAGAACCGCATTTTAGTGGCTGACGGTGCAATTGGAACAATCTTTTACTCAGAAGGATTAGACACTTGCCCAGAAAGTTATAACCTTACTCATCCTAAAAAAGTAGAACAAATACACCGCTCATATATAGAAGCAGGTGCTGATATCATTCAAACGAACACTTACGGTGCTAATTTCGAAAAGCTAAAAGACTTCAATTTAGAGCATCGTGTTAAAGATATACATCGTGAAGCTGTTCAAATCGCTAAAAAAGCAAGCAATAAAGATACATTTATATTAGGTACTGTAGGTGGCTTTCGTAACATAAAAAAGAGTGACTTATCTATAGAAGCTATTCAGTATCATACAGAAATTCAAATTGAAACACTTGTAAATGAAGGTGTAGATGGCATTCTATTTGAAACTTACTATGATTTAGAAGAGCTGCTTACCGTCTTAAAAAATGCAAAAGCGAAATATGACATTCCGATTATTGCTCAACTTACAGCAAGTAATACTAATTATTTAAGAAATGGTACACCTATACCTGACGCATTAGAGGCATTACTAAGAGAAGGCGCAGATGTTGTTGGTTTAAACTGTCACCACGGACCTTATCATATGATAAAGACGTATAAACATATTGAAATTCCTAATAGTGCATATCTTTCTTGTTATCCTAATGCGAGTTTGCTGGATTTAGAAGACAATGACTTGAAATACAATAACAATTCGGAATACTTTTCTGACGCAGCTAAAGAACTTGTCAATCAAGGTGTCAGATTAATAGGTGGTTGCTGTGGTACAACACCAGAACATATTAAAAAAATCAAAAATGTCGTTAAAGATTTAAAACCTATCAAGCAAAAAAATGTTATTCCAATAGAGACAAAACAGTATAAAAAGCAAAATAAAAATGAACCTAGCATTAAAGAACTCGTTCAACAAAGACCGACTGTTATTGTTGAACTTGATACACCAAAACATTTAGATACGAATAAATTTTTCGATGGTATACAAGCTCTAGAAGACGCGGGTGTTGAAGCTGTAACACTTGCTGACAACTCACTAGCAAGCGTTAGAATTTCTAACATAGCAGCAGCTAGCATTATAAAGCAACAATATAAAATTAGACCCCTCGTACACTTAGCATGTCGAGATAGAAATTTAATTGGTCTTCAGTCACATCTGATGGGACTTTCGTTACTAGGTATTAATGATATTTTAACTATTACAGGTGATCCATCAAAAGTTGGTAATTTCCCTGGTGCAACAAGTGTATTCGATGTAAATTCTAGTGGATTAGCTGAAATGATTACCCAATTTAATCAAGGTATTAACGCAGATGGAGACACATTAAGAAGTAATACTAATTTCTCTGTAGCAGGCGCTTTTAATCCAAATGTAAGACGTCTTGAACCAGCCGTTAAAAGATTAGAAAAAAAGATAGAGTCTGGAATGGAATACTTCATTACACAACCTATCTATGAACCTGAAAGAGTTAAAGAAATATATGAAGCAACAAAACATATAGATGCACCAATCTTTATTGGCATCATGCCAATTACAAACTATAATAACGCCCTATTTTTACACAATGAAGTTCCCGGTATTAAATTATCAGAAACTGTTCTCAACGCTTTTGAAAAAGTTAAAGACGATCGAGACGCAACCCGTAAGCTCAGTATTAATTTGAGCAAGCAATTGATTGATGCGATACACCAATATTTTAATGGTCTGTACATCGTTACACCATTTTTAAAATATGATTTATCCGTTGAATTAGCAAATTATTCAAAATCAAAAACTGAAACACAAACCAAGGAGGCAATATTATGACAATTAAAACAGCAAATTTAGGATTTCCAAGACTAGGTAAAAAAAGAGAATGGAAGAAAGCCATTGAAAGCTACTGGGCTAAGAAAATAGATAAAGCTGAATTAGATCAAACACTGCAAGATCTACATAAAGAAATTTTAACAATTCAAAAAGAACATCATGTCGATCAAATTCCTGCTGGTGATTTCTCATTATATGACCATGTACTTGATACATCATTATTATTTAATATCATTCCAGAGCGTTTCCAAGGACGTCCTGTTGATGATGAATTATTATTTGATATTGCAAGAGGTAATAAAGAACACGTTGCAAGTGCACTTATCAAATGGTTTAACACAAACTATCACTATATCGTACCTGAATGGGATAACGTTACGCCTAAAGTAAATAACAATGTGTTACTAGAAAAATTCAACTTTTCTAAAGAAACGGGTGTAACATCTCATCCAGTAATCGTAGGACCTGTGACTTATGTAGCTTTATCAAAAGGCGGAGACCAAAGTTTTGAGGAAAAAGTTAGAACACTGTTACCATTATATAAAGAAGTATTCGAAAGTTTAACTGAAGCTGGTGCAGAATATATCCAAGTAGATGAACCAATTTTAGTAACTGACGAAGCTAAAGAACTTCAAGATATTACTAAAGAAGCATATGAATTCTTTAATAAAGAAGTTCCATCTACAAACTTAGTATTACAAACATACTTCGAACGAGTTGATTTAAACTTTGTAGGACAATTGCCTGTCTATGGTCTTGGTTTAGATTTCGTTCATGATAATGGATTTAACTTACAACAAATTAAAGATGGTTTATTCCCTAAAGAAAAGGCACTATTTGCTGGTATTGTTGATGGTAGAAATGTTTGGGCAACTAACATTGAAGCTAAAAAAGAACTGATTGCCTCTTTACAACCATATACAAATGAATTAGTTATTCAGCCTTCTTCTTCATTATTACATGTACCAGTTACTTTAGAAGAAGAAACATTAGATGATTCAGTCCGAGAAGGTTTAAGCTTTGCCACTGAGAAATTAGACGAACTATATGCTTTAAAACAATTATTTAATGAAAATGATGACACTTTATACAATGAATTAAAAACTCAATTTGAACGATTTGAAAGTCAGTCATTCAAACAACTTGAATATGATTATGATTCCGTGAAATCAGAACGTACAACGCCATTTAAAGAGAGAAAAGTTTTACAAGATGAAGTATTAAACTTACCTGATTTACCAACAACGACGATAGGTTCATTCCCTCAATCAAGAGAAGTAAGAAAATATCGTGCAGATTGGAAAAACAATAGAATTTCAGACGAAAAATATGAAGAATTTGTACAAAATGAAATTAAGCGTTGGATTGATATTCAAGAAGATATTGGTTTAGATGTATTAGTACATGGTGAATTCGAACGTAATGACATGGTAGAATTCTTCGGTGAAAAATTAAATGGATTCTTAGTAACTAAGTTCGGTTGGGTTCAATCATACGGTTCTCGTGCTGTTAAACCACCAATCATCTATGGTGATGTTAAATGGACAGCTCCACTAACAGTTAAAGAAACACTATATGCTCAAAGATTAACTGACAAACCTGTTAAAGGTATGCTTACAGGTCCAGTTACAATCTTAAACTGGTCATTCGAACGTGTTGATATTCCTCGTAGCGAAGTTCAAGATCAAATCGCTTTAGCTATAAACGAAGAAGTATTAGCACTTGAAGAATCAGGCATTAAAGTGATTCAAGTAGACGAACCAGCATTGCGCGAAGGCTTACCTTTACGTTCAGAATATCATGAAGATTACTTAGATAAAGCTGTTCGTTCATTCAGATTATCAACATCTTCAGTCCAAGATTCAACACAAATTCATACGCATATGTGTTACTCTCAATTTGGACAAATCATCCATGCAATCAAATCACTTGATGCTGATGTTATTTCAATTGAAACATCAAGAAGCCATGGCGATTTAATCCAAGACTTTGAAGATATCACATACGATTTAGGAATTGGTTTAGGTGTATATGACATTCATAGTCCACGTATACCTACAGAAGAAGAAATTACTGTAGCAATCGATAGAGCACTTAAAGAAATTGACCGTTCTCTATTCTGGGTAAACCCTGACTGCGGATTGAAAACAAGACAAGAAGATGAAGTTAAACAAGCTTTAACTGTACTAGTAAAATCAGTAGAAAAATTACGTAAAGATAGCACAGTAAAACAACCAAATTAAACGAACTGCCAACACACGGTTCAGTTATATTAGCCATTAGTTCCAAATCTAATAACACTGCCATATAATATTTTTGAGCGAGTACTATATGGCAGACTTCCTTCCCTATATTAAATATATAAAATAAGAACCTTTCGGTGGAGACCGAAAGGTTCTTATTTTGATGTTTAGTATTTTGAAACTGTTGCAGATCCAATTTGATGATCGATTTCAATCGCATTTTCACTGTTTTTACGATATAAATAATAGAAATACATACTCCATAAAATTGTAAGACCTATTGATAACCAATAGCTTAGAGATAAATCCATTCCAAAACCAATCGGCTGACTTAAAATATAAGTAAATATATTCCATGTCATAAATATTGCAGGAATCAATGCTACGTAGAAATTCTTTTTAGATAACAATAGATACATTGCACCTATCCACAGTGCTATTGTAGCTGTAGTTTGGTTTGCCCAAGAGAAGTATCTCCATAAGATTGTAAAGTCTACTGTTGTTAAAATGAAACTAATAATAAACATTGGTATTGCTATAGCAAATCGTTTCCACATTTTCTTTTGACCAAATTTAAAGTAATCCGCAAGAATCATTCTAGCACTTCTAAATGACGTATCACCACTCGTAATTGGTAATACAATAACACCAAGAATTGCTAATGTACCAAACACTGAGCCTAGTAACATTGTAGATGCTTCACTAACTACAAGAGCCGCTTCACCTTTAGCTAATACTTCTTGAAGTCCACCATAACCACCGAATAAACTCATTGCCGCAGCAGCCCAAATCATAGCGATAATACCTTCAGCAATCATCATGCCATAAAATATTTTACGGCCATTCTTTTCATTATTTGTCGTTCTAGAAATAATTGGCGATTGTGTCGCATGGAAACCAGATAAAGCACCACACGTGATAGTAAAGAATAATAATGGGAATATTGGTGCAGAATCAGGATGCATATTCTTTAAAGTTAATTCTGGAATCTCTGCTCCTGTCATCAATAATCTCACGAAAATACCTACTGCTGAAATCATGAGAATTAAACCAAATATCGGATATACCTTACCAATAATTTTATCAATCGGTAAAATTGTAGATAAGAAGTAATATAAGAAAATAACAAAAATAATAATACCTAAAGCAATTTTTCCATCCATTAGTGAATGTAGAAGTAATGCTGGACTAGTAACAAACACCGTACCAGTCAATAAAAGTAGTAATAACGTAAACACATTAACCAAATGTTTCATCACATTACCTAAGAATTTACCAGCTAATTCAGGTAAGTGAGCCCCTTTGTTACGAATTGAAATCATACCCGTTAAATAATCGTGTACAGCACCAGCAAATATAGAACCTAATACAATCCATAAAAAAGCAACCGGACCATATAAAGCACCCATAATTGGCCCAAAAATAGGTCCAACACCAGCGATATTCAATAATTGAATCAATGAATTCTTATTCGTCGTCATTGGAACATAATCAATATTATCCCTTTGATCATGAGCCGGTGTCGGACGTTCATCCTTAACACCAAACATCTTTTCGATATACTTACCATATGTAAAATAACCTACAATCAATAACACTATTGAAACTAAAAATGTAATCATTGAAATCCCCCTTTGTAAGTGCAAGCGTTTACATAATTATAAATGAGTTTTTTAGGAAATACAATGCTACATGTGTAATGATTTCGTACTTGTAAATAAATAAAAAAACAAGATTTATTTTTAAAATTCTCCTTTTTTAATCTTATTTATTACTTTTATTATTAAAACAACAAAAGAAGATAATAGAAATGTTTGAATAAACATGCCAAAATATGTTGTTATTTTAATATTTTTACTAAATTCAAATACTGATGTACTTGATTGAATGGTATTATTTTCAATAACTTGCATTGGTGTTATCGTTATTAATATATATTCCAAAATTGCATATATGATTGAACCTATTAATATATATAACCAAAATAATTTTTTCCCATATGCCACTCTACCTATTAATATCGCCAGTAACAAAGACGGTATTATTTCTATGAAAAGCATGTGTTGAAAAATATTAAAATCACTCATAAATATTATGCTTAAGACTAATTCAGATACAAAGATAAATATAATTATAAAATTTATTTTCATTATTTTAGACCTTCGACTATATTTTTATTTGCAGCAACCATAGCAGGAATAATACTAAATAGTACGCCAAAAATGGCTGTAGCTAAAAATGTTATGATAATTTGTAAAATGGTTAAACTAGCTACAAAACCTAGCACATTCATTATAAAGATAAATATAAGTGATAGAACTATGCCTATTACACCACCTATAGTAGAAAGCAGCGTACCTTCTATAATATACGATAATTGAATATCACTCTTTTTAGCTCCTAGAGAGCGCCGAATTGCTATTTCTTTAGACCGTTCACTAATGGATGAAAGCATTGCATTCATTACTCCAAATCCTGCCACAAATATTGAAATACTTGAAAGCATTGCAATAAAGTTCAATATTGTTTCTGATTGTGCTTTTGTTTCTTCATAAACACCTTTATTGTCTGTATATGTATAACTTCCCTTTTTCTTATATGTTCCATACCTATCTAGAAAAGCTAATGCTTTATTTATATCTGTTTGATTCTGTGTAAATATCATCATTTCATCATAATGTATTTTGTTTTGCATAATATCTTTCTTCGTTTGTTCCGAAACAATTAACGAAGGTACTATTTCATTTATAGTTGATGCTTTATAAATTGTACTTATTTTATAGTTTTTATTTTTAATTTTTATATTGCTATTAATAAATTTTTCTATATTATTTTGGCGTGTTAGATTTATTAACGCCTTATCACTTATTGCTACTTCATTTGATTTATCGTTTAGTATTCCTAGCTTCTTTCCTTTTATAACCTCTGGAAAATTCACTTCATTTTTCTTTAAATCTTCTAATGTTCTGTAGCTAAGAATTTGTTTAGCATCATTCAAAAATACATTCACATTTATTCCGTATGAACTTGATACTAGTTGGGCTTTGTTCTTAATTAACTTTTCTATTGAATTTTTGTCATCTTCAGTAAATCCTGTCGGTTCTATTAGATTTTCTCCTACAAAATTAAGTGTAGTTTGATTTTGATCTATATGAAGATTGTCTGATAAAGACTGATTTGTAAATTCACTACTTGCTTGTACAAATAGAACAACAAAACTAGCAATTGCTATAGCTATAGCTGTTAAAATACTTTGTCGCTTGTTCCTTAATAGCAATTTGAATACATCTTTATACAAGTTAATTGTTTTCATCGCACACCTCTTGCTCTGAATAAAGTAACCCATCTTTCATAACGTATTTCTTATTTGATAATTGAGCTACTGTCGGGTCGTGTGTCACTAATATAATGGTCATACCTTCTTGATGAATATCCCTCAAGATATTTAATATTAAATTACGGTTCTTTTCATCAAGAGACCCCGTAGGCTCATCAGCGATAATGAGGTTAGGCTTATTTGCTAAAGCCCTAATTATCGCAACTCTTTGCTTTTGTCCACCAGATAAGTTACAAGCATATTCGTTTATTTGTTGCTCTAAGTTTAGCTTTTTGATCAAATATTGAATGTACTCTTTATTAATTTTTTGATCTGAATATAAAAATGGTAAGTAAATATTTTCTAACATTGTATATTCATCTATTAAATTAAAACTTTGAAAGATAAAACCAATTTTCTGATTTCTTAATTTAGATTGTTGCAGATCACTTGTTTTATCGATTGCTTTTTCTTCTAATAAATATTCTCCAGAATAGTCTGCATCTAACAAACCTATAATATTTAGTAAAGTAGACTTACCTGAACCTGATTTTCCAACTATTGAAACAAAGTCACCTTTATAAACATCTAATGAAATACCTTTCAAAATATTTAAGGGTTTTTTACCTACAATATAATTTTTTGTTATGTGATTTAACTTTATTACGCGCTTCAAATTAGACCCCTCATCACAAATCAATATATTAACCTTTTTATATTTGACAATATTTTACTTCTATAAAAAACATTTTGTCAAGTTTTATTTTATAAAAATAATGTTATATATAATTTAATATTATTTTTTAAATGTTAGGTTCCTCAAATACTGTAAATAAATATTGTGATTTATTGTCACACAAATTACTTTTAAAATAAAAAAGAGGTTGAGACAATTAATTTGTCTCAACCTCTTTCTTTATTTTCTTTTATACACTTTAATCGTAATTTCGTAAAAGTCTTTATGTTCTTCATCGATTCGTTTTACTTTAATACCTTCTTTTTCAACATTTTTAATGCTTTGTCCGAGTGTATCAAGTGCTTCTGTAATATCTTGTTCGAATTGAAATTGTTTTGCTTTTACTTTTTCAGATCCTCGTATTTTTTTAACACGATCTTCTGTTTGTTTTACGTTTAAATTTTGTGATTGAATTGCTGTTAAGACATCTTGTTGACCATCGTCATCTAAACCTAACATTGCTCTTGCATGTCTTTCAGTTATTTCACCTTTTTGTAATGAAATTATGATTGGTTCTGATAATTTAAGCAATCTTAATTTATTCGCTATGAATGATTGACTTTTTCCCATGCTTGCGGCTAAATCTTGTTGTGTTATACCTTCTAGATCAAGCAATTTTTTATATGCTTCCGCTTCTTCTATAGCAGATAAATTTTCTCGTTGAATATTTTCAATCAATGCAACTGCTGCTGTTTCTTTATCGTTTAACGGTTTAATGATTACTTCAGTCTCAGGTAAATCGTTATGTTTTATTGCACGAAATCTTCGCTCTCCAGCAATGATTTCATACATACCTTCTTCAATTGGACGAACTACAATAGGCTGTAATAATCCATGTTCTCTTATAGATTGTGCCAATTCTTTAATTTTTGATTCATCAAATACTTTTCTCGGTTGGTAACGGTTTGGCACAATTCTTTCTGTTGAAATTATCGCTACATTACCTTCAGCTCTAGCTTCTTCTATATGTTCTAATTCTTTGTCTTTAAGTCCAAATAATTTAGAAAAAGGCTTTTTCATCTCAATATACCTACTTTCGTTCATACATATTTCCCAGGAATTATTTTGTTATAGGTTCTTTGTTTGGTGTTCCTGGTTTTCTTGGATATTTCTTAGGTGTTTGTCTTAATTTATCTATCGTAATAATTTGTCTCATACTTTCTTCTAAAGGTAAAGTGAAGTCATATACTTTATTCACTTGACCACCTAGGACAGAAATAGCAAATTGTGCATCTTCTAACTCTTCATTGCCTTGCGCACCTTTTAGAGCTACAAATTGGCCACCCTTTTTAACTAAAGGTATGCAAAGTTCACTTAGTACTGATAATCTTGCGACTGCACGAGCTGTTACAAGATCAAAACTTTCACGATAATTACTTTTTCCAAATGTTTCAGCTCTATCATGAACAAAGTTTACTTTGTCTAAGTCCAAGGCAGCTGCTAATTCATTTAAAAATTTAATTCGTTTATTTAATGAATCTACTATTGTAATTTGCAAATGCGGATAAATTATTTTTAATGGAATGCTTGGAAATCCTGCTCCTGCACCTACATCACATACAGACTCAATTTTATTGAAATCTATATAAAAGCTAGGTGAAACAGAATCAAAAAAGTGCTTCAAATAGACTTCTTCTTTTTCAGTCACTGCTGTTAAATTAATTTTTTCATTCCACTCTACTAGCGTTTCAAAATAAATTTCAAATTGTTTTAATTGTTTATCTGTAATTTCTATACCTGATTCTTTTAATGAATTAATAAATGTTTGTTCGTTCATCTATTTCACCTTCTGAATTTTACCTTGTTCAATATAAACAAGCAATATTGAAATGTCTGCAGGATTAACACCTGAAATACGTGAAGCTTGTGCAATATCTAATGGGTTTACTTCTTTAAGTTTTTGACGTGCTTCAGTAGCTAAACTGTTAATTGCATCATAATCTATATTTTCAGGTATTTTTTTATCTTCCATACGTTTCATTTTTTCAACTTGTGCTAATGATTTTTGGATGTAACCTTCGTATTTAGTTTGAATTTCAACTTGTTCTTGAACATCTGCACTTACTGGAGATTCTTCTTCTAAGATTTCCATAATAGCATCATAGTCCATTTCTGGTCTACGTAGTAAATCTAATGCTAAAATACCATCTTTAAGTGCTGCGCCTCCACGACTTTCAATAACACTTTGTGTGTGTTGATTCGGTTTAATACGAATACCTTTTAATCTGTCTTGTTCTCCGCTGATCGCATCACGTTTTTGGTTAAATTTAGCATAACGTTCTTCAGAAATCATGCCTAATTCATAACCAATATCCGTTAGTCTTAAATCTGCATTGTCATGTCTTAATAATAGACGGTGTTCAGCACGTGAAGTTAATAAACGATAAGGCTCATTTGTACCTTTCGTCACTAAATCATCAATTAATACACCAATATATGCATCTGAACGACGTAAAACAACATCCTCTTTACCTTGTACTTTACCTGCAGCATTAATACCAGCCATTAATCCTTGACCAGCCGCTTCTTCATAACCTGAAGTACCATTAATTTGGCCTGCAGTGAATAGATTAGTTACAAGTTTCGTTTCTAATGTTGGCCATAATTGAGTTGGAACAATTGCATCATATTCAATTGCGTATCCTGCACGCATCATATCTGCTTTTTCAAGACCTGGGATTGTCTCTAACATTTTACGTTGAACGTCTTCCGGTAAGCTTGTAGATAAGCCTTGTACATAAACTTCTTGAGTTTGGCGTCCTTCTGGTTCTAAGAACAATTGATGTCTTGGTTTATCGTTAAATCTTACGAATTTGTCTTCAATTGATGGACAATATCTTGGACCAGTTCCTTTAATCATACCTGAGTACATTGCAGATAAATGTAAATTATCATCAATAACTTTATGTGTATGTTCATTAGTATAAGTTAACCAACAAGGTAATTGATCTAAAATATATTCTGTCGTTTCATAACTAAATGCTCGTCCGACATCATCACCTGGTTGAATTTCAGTCTTGCTGTAATCTATAGTATTTCCATTTACACGTGGTGGTGTTCCAGTTTTGAAACGAACTATTTCAAAGCCTAATTCTTTCAAATGATCAGCTAATTTTAGTGATGGCATTTGATGATTTGGACCACTTGAATATTTTAAATTTCCTAAAATGATTTCGCCACGTAAGAACGTACCTGTAGTTAATACAACTGCATCAGCTTCATAAGTTGATCCAATAACCATTTCTACGCCTTTAATTTTATTATCTTCTATAATTAAACGTTCTACCATACCTTGCATAATATCAAGGTTAGGTTCGTCTTCTATCACACGTTTCATTTCTTGTTGATATAACACTTTATCAGCTTGTGCACGCAATGCTCTAACAGCTGGACCTTTACCAGTGTTTAACATACGCATTTGAATATGTGTTCTATCAATTGTCTTAGCCATTTGACCACCAAGTGCATCGATTTCTCTCACTACTATACCTTTAGCTGGTCCACCTACTGATGGGTTACATGGCATAAATGCTACACTATCTAAGTTGATTGTAAGCATAAGTGTTTTTGCGCCACGTCTAGCTGAAGCTAATCCTGCTTCTACCCCAGCATGCCCTGCTCCGACAACAATAACGTCATATTTTTGTGTCAAAATTTTTCCTCCTTTTTATTTTCCTAAACAGAATTGACTAAATAGTTGATCGATTAGCGAATCACTCGCCTCTTCACCTATTACTTCTCCTAGCAATTCCCAAGTTTTAATTAAATCAATTTGTACGATATCTATAGGTACGCCATCTTCAGCTGACTGAATTGCATCATTAATTGAACTTTTCGCATCTTTTAAAAGTGCAATGTGCCTAGAATTAGAAACATATGTCATATCTTGAGACTGAACTTGTCCACCAAAGAATAATTCTGAAATTTTTTGTTCAAGTTCTTCTATTCCTTGTTGTTCTATCATCGATGTTTGTACTAAAGGATGGTCACCTATCATGTCTTTTAATTGATCCATGTCTAAGTTTTGTTCTAAGTCCATTTTATTTATTATAACAATAACATCTTCATCTTTAATGACATCAAATAATTGATAATCATTTTCTGTTAATGCTTCATTGTAATTAAGTACAAATAAAATTAAATCTGCTTCTGATAATGCTTTTCTAGATCTTTCGACACCGATTTTTTCTACTATATCTTCAGTTTCACGAATACCAGCTGTGTCTACAAGTCTTAGCGGTACACCGCGAACATTAACATATTCTTCTAATACATCACGTGTAGTTCCTGCAACTTCAGTCACGATAGCTTTATTATCTTGAATTAAGTTATTAAGCATCGAACTTTTACCTACATTAGGCTTCCCTACTATTACTGTAGATAGACCTTCACGCATGATTTTTCCTTGTTGGCCAGTTCTTAATAATTGATCAATTTCATTCTCAATATGCCTAGATTCCTTTAAAAGGAATTGCGCAGTTGCTTCTTCGACATCATCATACTCTGGATAGTCTATATTTACTTCCACTTGTGCAAGGATTTCTAAAATAGATTGTCTTAGACCTTTAATTAGACTACTTAGACGCCCTTCCATCTGCCCTAAGGCTACCTTCGATGCGCGTTCCGTCTTAGATCTTATGAAATCCATGACCGCTTCTGCTTGTGATAAATCAATACGTCCGTGTAAAAATGCTCTCTTTGTGAATTCACCTGGTTCAGCCATTCTTGCACCATTTGATAAAGTTAATTCGAGTACACGATTAACAGTTACAAGACCACCATGACAGTTAATTTCAACGATATCTTCTCTTGTAAAAGTCTTGGGTGCTTTCATTACGGCTACCATTACTTCTTCAACAACTTCTTCTGAATCAGGATCAATAATATGACCATAATTTATTGTATGCGATGCTACTTCATTGAGTTGTTTCTTTCCTTTATAAATACGATCAGCAATATTTAAGGCATCCGGGCCACTTAATCGTACTATTGCTATTGCACCTTCACCCATAGGCGTTGAGATACTTGTAATTGTATCTAATTCCATGTTTTTCTCCTCCACCATTAGTAACTATTCTATTGATTGTAAATGGTTTTGTTCTATTTTTCGAATATATTGTTCGAAAAAATGCGGAGCGAGATCACTCACTCCGACTATTATCATTTATTCTTAATGACTAAATATCGATGTGGTTCTCTTCCTTCAGAGTACGTTTCGATATTTTCAATCTTACTAACTTCTTGATGCATTATTTTTCGTTCGAAATTTGGCATCGGCTCTAATTTAACGGGTTTCTTTGTCTGGATAGCCTTTTTAGCCATATTAATTGCCAACTGTTCTAAAGTTTCTTTACGCTTTTCTCTATAAGATTCTATATCTAATATAAGCGTATAATAACCTTTCACAAATTGATGCATATAATTTTGTCCTACAATTTGAAGCGCATTTAAAATTTGTCCACGCTTACCTATTATATAAGCAGCATTATTTGAAGTCATATTAATATAAATTGTATGAGACTTAACTTCATACGAACCATCTACATCAATATTCATTTCTCTTACTATTTTAAGTACATATTCTAATGTATCTTGTGCTACTTCATTTAATGAATCTTTTTTCTGATTACTGTGTTCATGTATATCTTCTTCTGACTGAATATCATTTTGAACATCATCTTTACGCTCTTGAACCGTTTCTTCTTGCTGAGTATGAACATTATTTGATGATTCATCAACCTCTTCAAGTTGTTGATGACGATTTTTTAATGCTTCAATTGATTTAAACTGTTTAAGTTCTGGATCAATTACAGTTAATTCAATTTGTGCATCCTGTTTCATAAATCCAAAAATACCTTTTTTACCTTCTTTAATAACATCAATTCTTACTTGTTGTTCTTGAACATCCAAATCTTCTAAACCTTGTTGTAGTGCTTGTTCTACTGATTGTCCTTCATAGCGTGATTTAAGCATCCTGCAACCTCCTAGTAATATTTCAATACTTAAGGAATACGTTTATTAAAAACTTTAGCAATCTTCAATACATGCTCTAAACTCTTCTGTGTTTCAAGTACATCTAAATCTACAGCTTGGTTTCGAGCGATAACAATGATGTCTTTAGGAATAATATTTTCTTTATGATTCTTAAAACATTCTCTAATAGACCTTTTTATTCTATTTCTAGTAACAGCATTTCCTAATTTCTTTGAAACACTTATGCCTAATCTGAAATGTTCATTATCATTTTCTGCTGTATAAATTACAAACTGTCTATTAGCAACTGACTTACCTTTTTTATAAATTCTTTGAAAATCATTATTTCTCTTAATACGATAAGCCTTTTCCACAAACATCCACTCCACAATACATCACTTAATTATTGTTCATTATACAAAACAATTACATCAATTAAAACAAAAAAAAGACCACTGCTCTTCAGTGATCTTAAGCTGATAATACTTTTCTACCTTTACGACGACGGCGAGCTAATACTTTACGACCGTTTTTAGAACTCATGCGTGCACGGAAACCGTGTACTTTACTGTGTTTACGCTTATTTGGTTGATACGTACGTTTTACCATTTAAGAGCACCTCCATTATTTATTCGTTAGTATCTAATTTATAGTTAGATAATTGTTTGTATGATATTCATTTATATATATCAGATCAGAAGATTAGTTTCAAAATTATTTATACCATACATGTGATTTGTCACAATTTCAATAACTACTAAACTATAACAAAACAGTTTTTAAAAATCAAGAAGAAATTTATCGTAATCAAAAAATCGAGTTATCCACTTATTCACAATGCATCACAAACATTTTGTGGATAATCATATAACTATTTTTTCTTATTCACAGCATAATATTATCTTTCTGCACATATTCACATGTATTTGACAACTTGTTTTGTTTAAAAGTATAATTGTGTGGATAAGTTATACAAAGTATTGATACTACTATGATTACTACATGAAAATATTAGTGTAAAGATTGTGGACAAGAGAATTATAAAGTTGAGTTATCCACCGTTTGTGTGTAAGTTGTGGATAATTATTCACACCTTGTGGTTTTCTTTATCAACAGTCTTATTTTATGTGTATAACTCAATAAATTTAAATTAGAAAGAGGACTTTTATGAATTCAAAAGAAGAAATCTGGGAGCAAGTGTTATCCATTGCTGAAGATCAAATCGCTTCTGCTGGTTATAATACTTGGTTCAAAGGCACTTACTTACATCAAATAGATAGTAATCGTGCAATAATCGTTGCACAAAGTCCTTTTGTTGCTGAGTGGTTAACCAATAAATATCATGAACATGTCATTAATTTCATCTATGATGTCATTGGCGACAAAGTTCAAGTTAAATTTATTTCAGAAGAAGATTTGCAAAGTGAAGATTTCGCTGTGCAACCGAAAAAATCAAAAGAAATCGAAGAGCATGAAGAAGTAATAAACAGCCAACTTAATAGTAACAACACGTTTGATACATTTGTTATTGGACCTGGTAACCAGTTTCCACACGCTGCTTCATTAGCTGTTGCTGAAGAACCAGCCAATGCTTATAATCCTCTGTTTATATATGGTGGTGTTGGTTTAGGTAAGACACATTTAATGCATGCGATTGGTCACTACGTACTTGAACAGAATCCAAATGCAAATGTACTATATACATCTAGTGAAAAATTTACAAATGAATTTATTAAGTCTATAAGAAAAAATGATACTGAAAGCTTTAGAGACAAGTATCGTAATATAGATGTTCTACTAATAGACGATATTCAATTCATTCAAAAGAAAGAACAAACACAAGAAGAATTTTTCCACACATTTAATGATTTACACCAAAATAAAAAGCAAATTGTTATCTCAAGTGATCGTCCACCTAAAGAAATTCCTACTTTAGAAGATCGTTTAAGAACACGCTTTGAATGGGGTTTAATTGTAGATATTACACCGCCTGATTTTGAAACACGAATGGCTATTCTACAAAAGAAAATTGAAGAAGAAAACTTAGATTTACCGGTAGAGGCTCTGACTTATATCGCAAATTCAATTCAATCTAATATTCGTGAATTAGAAGGTGCTTTAACAAGAGTTTTAGCCTATTCTAAGCTTAGAAATAAACCAATTAATACTGATTTAGTAGCAGAAGCACTTAAAGATATTATTTCTACACCTAGATCAACAAAAATTACTATTCAAGACATTCAGCAAATAGTTGGTAAAATGTATAATATCCGTATAGAAGACTTTGCTGCCAAAAAACGTACAAAATCTATTGCATATCCTAGACAAATTGCGATGTATCTTTCTCGCGAACTTACAGATTTCTCATTACCAAAAATTGGTGAAGAATTTGGTGGTCGAGATCATACAACAGTAATTCATGCACATGAAAAGATTAAAAAAGATTTAGTAAACAATCCAGAACTCAAATCTGATTTAGAACAACTAGAAAAACAAATCCGTGGATAATGTGGATAAGTTGTGCACAGCCATACACAGTTTATTAACATGTGAATAACTTTTGTATCACGTTTTTAAACCACTTATCCACCAATCCACAGCCCCTATGACTATTACTATGATTTTAAAAGATATATAATTAAATATATAACGACTGGAAGGAGTTTTATAAGTTATGAAATTTACTATTCAACGAGATTACTTTCTTAATCAATTGAATGACACATTAAAAGCAATTTCACCAAGAACAACATTACCAATACTTACAGGTATAAAAATCGATGCTACCGATAGAGGCATCATATTAACAGGATCAGACTCTGAGATATCGATAGAAATAACAATAAATCAAAATATTGATGGTGAAAAAATTGTAGATATTGAAGAAAAAGGTTCTGTAGTACTTCCAGGACGTTTCTTTGTAGATATCGTTAAAAAATTACCAGGTAAAACAGTTAATCTATCAACAAACGATCAATTCAAGACACTTATCACTTCAGGACATTCAGAATTTAACGTTAGTGGTTTAGATCCAGATCAATATCCTTTATTACCACAAGTATCCGAAGATGATGCAATCAAATTACCAATCAAGGTATTAAAAAATATAATCGCGCAAACAAACTTTGCAGTGTCCACGTCAGAAACACGCCCAGTGTTAACAGGTGTAAACTGGTTGATACAAAACAATGAATTAACCTGTACTGCAACAGATTCACACAGACTTGCATTAAGAAAATTAAAACTTGAAGATGAAGAAATAGAAGATAAAAATGTTATTATTCCAGGTAAAGCTTTATCTGAATTAAATAAAATAGTTTCGGATTCTGAAGAAGATATCAATATATTCTTTGCAAGCAACCAAGTTTTATTCAAAGTAGGTCATATAAACTTTATTTCACGTTTACTTGAAGGCAATTATCCAGATACGACAAGATTATTCCCTGAAAACTATGAAACTAAATTAACTTTGGATAATAGTGAGTTCTATCACGCTATTGATCGTGCATCATTATTAGCACGTGAAGGTGGAAATAATGTTATTAAATTATCAACTGATGTAGATAAATTAGAATTATCATCAACTTCACCAGAAATTGGTACTGTAAAAGAAGATGTGTCTACAGATAACGTTGAAGGTGAATCGTTAAAGATTTCGTTCAACTCTAAATATATGATGGATGCATTAAAAGCAATTGATAATGATGAAGTACAAGTAGAATTTTTTGGAACGATGAGACCATTTATTCTTAAACCAAAAGATGATGAAACATTAATTCAACTAATTTTACCGATTAGAACATACTAATAATTTTTAAGAAACTCGCTGTATTTAGTGAGTTTCTTATTTTTTTGTCGTTAATTGTCAAGTGAACTTGACATAGTGTACGAATTCTTTTATTGTAAAGTTAACTTGACAGGAAGTGATGAATTGAAAAATAAAGTTTATGAATATCGAACGAGTAGAAAAATGACTCAAAGTGAATTATCTCGATTGGTCAATGTGTCGAGACAAACGATTAATTCTATTGAGCGTTATAAATTTAATCCGACATTAGTATTAGCACATAAGCTTTCTCAAGTATTTGAAATTTCCATTGATGAATTATTTATTTTTGAAAATGATGAAAATATAGACATTTCAGAAATAAAATCCAACAAAAAGGAGTAAAAGTTATGACATTACTAATTAAAAATGTTTCTAAAAAATTTAATGACTTTGTAGCTGTACATGATGTTAATTTGGAAGTTCCAAAAGGGACAATGTATGGATTTTTAGGTGGAAATGGTGCAGGTAAAACAACTACTTTCCGTATGATTCTAGGTTTATTACCTAAAACAACTGGTGTCGTTTCTTTTGATGACAAACCGATTGATTATTCTATGACTAATACAGTTGGTTATTTGCCTGAAGAAAGGGGTCTACACCCGAAACTTAAAGTTTGGGAACAAGTGCAATATTTAGCAGAATTAAAAGGTATGAGAAAAAAAGACATCGAAAAAGAGCTAGATTATTGGTTAAAAAGATTTGATGCATTTGAAAATAAAGAAAAAAAGATCGAAGCATTATCAAAAGGTAATCAGCAAAAAGTTCAATTAATCGCAGCTATTATTCATAAGCCAGAATTACTAATTCTTGATGAACCATTTAGTGGTCTAGATCCTGTAAATGTTGAATTACTTAAGTCGGCAGTTAAAGATCTTAAAGACCAAGGTACAACGATTATATTTAGTTCTCACAGAATGGAGCATGTTGAAGAACTTTGTGATTACATTTGTATTATGAGTAAAGGGAAAGCGATTGTCTCAGGTTCTATAGACAAAGTTAAAGATGATTTCGGAAAGAAAGATATTTTCATTGAAGGTGCTCATAATTTTGAATTTTTAAAAGAATTTGAAGGTGTCGAAGATTTCAAAGAGACTAAAAAAGGCGTTAAAATCACAATTTCTGATGAATCATACGCAGAAAATATATATCAAAGTGTTACAAAATTAGGATATCTTAAACGATTCCAAGTTGCTGAACCATCACTAAACGATATATTTATTGCTAAGGTGGGTGAGAAACATGAATAAATTTTGGACAACATTTAATTTAACGTATATGCAAAAAGTGAAAAGTAAATCTTTTATCATAATGACAGCGATTTTTATGATTTTTGTATTTGCATTAAGTAATGTCGATAAAATTATTGATTTCTTCGACAACGATAGTAAAACAGTAGCGATTCAATCAGATAACGACATGATTTATAAAGTATTGGAGAAACAATATAAACAAAATGATGATATTGAAAAAGTCGAAAAAGTAACTCTTGAAAAAGGTAAGAAGGGCGTTAAAGATGAAAAGTATAAACGTCTTATTGAAGTTAAGGTAAAAGGTGAAAAAGTAGACGGTAAGATTTACGAAAAAGGTAAAGTTAGTGAAAGCGAAAAAATGACTTTGCAATCAACACTTAGCCAAATGCAATCATCATTAACAGCTCAAAAATTAAATTTATCAGAAGATGATTTAAAAACATTGAATACACCTAGTGATGTAAAAACAGAAGAAATTAAATCTGACAAAGATAAACAATCGAGTGATATTAACCCGAAAGTTCAAGCGTTAAATTCAGCTGTTGTTTATATCATCATCTTCTTATCATTCTTTATAACTATAAATTACGCTAACCAAATAGGTTCAGAAATTGCGACTGAGAAGACTACTCGCGTAATTGAAATGATTGTAACGAGTGTGAAGCCTTCAGTACACGTTACAGCTAAGATATTAGCTATTATATCTGTCGCATTCACTCAAATATTCTTTATTGTTCTCGCAATCGTAATTAGTATCTTTGCATTTGATTTAAAAGGTCTATTCGAGTCAGCTGGTGTTGAATATGGTCCTGAGACAACTAGAATCATCGTATATGGAGCTATTTTCTTAATTTTAGGGGTAATATCCTATATTTCATTAGCGGCTATTCTAGGGGCATTAACGAGCCGTATAGAAGATCTTGCTCAATCTATGATGCCTGTTACATTTATATCATTAGGCGCTTTCTATATTGCGATATTCAGCATATCTAATCCTGATACAATGCTTGTTAAAATAACGAGCTTCATTCCAATGCTATCGCCAATGGTAATGTTGCTAAGAACAACTTCTGAAAGCACACCTGAATGGCACTTAATTTTAGGAATTGTGATTTCAATCGTTACTTGTATTATTTTACTTTTATTCGCAGCTAGAACTTATCGAGGCAGTGTACTAACGTATGAAAAAGGTATTATTAAAAATCTAAAGAATGCATTAAATATCACTAAATAACTTTAAAAACCTTATAAAAAGCCAATTTGTCACAAAACCTTAATGAATTTTTAGTGAATAATATAGAATTTCTTTGTATGATAGTATAAAATTTATATTATCAACATAAGAGATTGAGGGGTAAATATGGCGAATAAAAATAGTAATAGTAATATTATGTTTCTGATGATAGCAATACTTGTAGTGGTAGTAGGTATTGTATTACTAGTTGTGTTTGGTGGAAGCGGCAGTGACAATAAAGAAGAAAGTCTATTTGATAGAACTGTTAAAGCAACAGATTTATCAAAAGATACAAAAGATAATCCAACACAGAAAAAAGATAAAGCTAAAGTTCAAATTATTGAATTTGGAGACTTTAAATGTCCAGCTTGTAAAGCATTCGAAACAAACTATATGGATCAAATAGAAAAAGACTATATCGATAAAGATAAAGTAGAATATAGATTCGTTAATGCACCATTTCATGGTGAAGGTTCAGAATTAGGAGGTGCTTCAGCACACGCTGTGTATAAAGTAGCACCAGATGCATATTGGGATTATCATAGAGCATTATTTGAAGCTCAACCAGATGATCATAATGCTGAAACTGATGACGAATGGTTAGATTTGAAGGTAGTTAAAAAAGCAGTAGATGGTTTAGATATTGATCAAAGTAAAAAAGATCAAATCATGAAACTAGTAGAAGATAGAAATTCAGAACCGTATAAACAAATGAAAAATGATTCAGACTTAACAAATAAATATGATGTAGATATCACGCCTACAGTTGTCATAGATGGTAAAGTGTTGTCAGACCCAATGGATTATGACAAAGTATCTAAAGCAATCGATCAAGCAATCGAAAAGAAAAATAAATAAAAATAGGTGATCTATTTGAAGCAGCAATATGCACTATTTATTTCCTGGGTCATAGCTTTATTAGCTATGTTAGGTAGTTTATATTTCAGTGAAATACAAGGATTTATACCATGTACGCTTTGTTGGTATCAAAGAATATGTATGTATCCTTTAGTCATTATTTTAGGAATCGGATCGTTCCAAAACGATTATAGCGTTAAGAAAATAGCACTTCCATTTTCAATAATTGGACTATTAATTTCAACATGGCACTACTTAGAACAAAAAGTACCTGGCTTTGCTGAAATTAAACCATGTACGCAAGGTGTTCCGTGTTCATCAGAATATATAAATATATTTGGATTCATAACAATACCGTTTTTAGCAGGAATAGCATTCTTATTAATCAGCTTGTTATTAATATTCTCTAAAAAAGATAAAGAAATTTAATGACGTAAGTCTAGACAAATTTCCATTATCAAAAATATCCCAATCCGTTAAAATTTAATTTCGGATCGGGATATTTTTTTAGTTTGAATATAAATTTTTTGAAGATTTATTTATCTTAAAATGAATTGTACATAAAACATGATTTTTTAGTAAAAAAAAGGTATAATATAGAGATGACTAATTAAGATTGGAGTGAAGATAGTGGTACAAGATATCTCAGTTGAAGACGATATAACTTTAGGTCAATTCCTAAAAAATGAAGGCGTCATTGGAACGGGTGGTCAAGCTAAATGGTTCCTCCAAGATGAAGAAGTATTAATAAATGGTGAACGTGAGATTCGTCGTGGAAAAAAATTACATGATGGTGACTTAATTGAAATTCCTTCAGAGGGCAAATTTCGTATTAACCATCAAAGTGAATAAATTATGATACTACAAAAGCTTACTTTAACTAATTACAGAAATTATGATAAATGCACACTTCAATTTAATCCAAATGTGAATATTTTGATTGGTGAGAACGCTCAAGGTAAGACGAATTTATTAGAATCTATTTATACTTTGGCATTAGCTAAAAGTCATAGGACTTCAAATGACAAAGAACTCATACAGTTTGGTGAAGAGTATGGTAAAATAGAAGGTGAACTAAGTTATCGCCATGGATCGATGCCTATTTCTTTAATCATTACGAAAAAAGGCAAAAAGGCGAAAGTCAATCATCTAGAACAGAGTCGTTTAACGCAATATATTGGCCATTTAAATGTGGTATTGTTCGCACCAGAAGATTTAAATATTGTAAAGGGTAGCCCGCAAATCAGACGACGTTTTATTGATATGGAACTCGGTCAGATGTCTGCGGTCTATTTAAATCATTTATCTAATTATCAGAGATTACTTAAACAAAAAAATCATTACCTCAAAATGTTACAAATTGGGAGAATGAAAGATCGAACAATGTTAGAAGTATTCAACGATCAATTTTCAGAAGCGGCAGCAAATGTGACTTTGAAACGTGCGCACTTTATTAGTGAATTAGAAAAGATTGCAGAAGTGATTCATCAAGGTATAACGAGTGATAAGGAAAGTTTAATGGTTCAATACGAACCTAACATTAAGCTTGCTGAAACACATCACAATGTAGCTGATTTAAAGAATGCTTTTTGTGAGTTGCTTAATGAATCTATGGATAAAGAGATTGAGCGTGGAAGTGCAAGGTTTGGACCGCATAGAGACGACATTAGTTTTCATGTTAATGATATGAATGTACAGATTTATGGTTCACAAGGACAGCAACGTACAACAGCATTATCTATAAAGCTTGCAGAGATTGAGTTAATTAATCAAGTTGTTGGAGAATATCCAATTTTATTATTAGATGATGTGTTGAGTGAACTTGATGATAAACGACAAACCCATTTATTAAGTACAATTCAAGAAAAGGTTCAAACTTTTGTTACGACAACATCTGTTGATGGAATTGAACATGAGATTATGAAAGATGCCAAGGTATTTAATGTATCTAAAGGCAACATTATTGAGTAGATGAAAGTGAAGGTGGAAATACGTGTCAGAACAAAATAACGGTACAAGTTATGGTGCAGATCAGATACAAGTATTAGAAGGTTTAGAGGCAGTCCGTAAACGCCCTGGTATGTATATTGGTTCTACAGCTGCAAGAGGTTTACATCATCTAGTTTGGGAAATTGTTGATAATAGTATTGACGAAGCTTTAGCTGGGTATGCAGATCATGTAGAACTCGTGATTGAAAAAGATAATTGGATTAAAGTAACGGATAACGGTAGAGGAATACCTGTAGATATTCAAGAGAAAATGGGTCGTCCTGCTGTAGAAGTTATATTAACCGTTCTACATGCTGGTGGTAAATTTGGCGGTGGCGGATACAAAGTATCTGGTGGTCTACATGGTGTAGGTTCATCTGTCGTAAACGCACTATCTTCTGAACTAGAAGTTTACGTTCACCTTAATAATAAAATATATCATCAAGCATACGAAAGAGGCGTACCAGCATTTGATTTAAAAGTCATTGGCGAAACAGAACATACAGGTACGACTATTCGTTTTAAAGCAGACAGTGAAATCTTCACTGAAACAACTGAATACGACTATGAAACATTACAAAAGCGTATACGTGAATTAGCATTTTTAAATAAAGGTATTCAAATTTCATTGAAAGATGAAAGAGATGAAGAGAATATTCAAGAAGATTCTTACCATTACGAAGGTGGTATTAAATCTTACGTTGAAATGTTAAATAAATCTAAAGATGTATTATATGATGAGCCAATTTATATTCACGATTCAAAAGAAGATGTAGAAGTTGAAATTGCAATTCAATATAACGGTGGTTTTGCTACAACATTACTTACGTATGCCAATAACATTCATACTTATGAAGGTGGTACACATGAGGATGGATTTAAACGTGCTTTAACACGTGTGATTAATAGCTACGGACTGAAGAACAAACTTCTTAAAGAAAACGAAGAAAAGCTTTCTGGTGAAGACGTGCGTGAAGGTATGACAGCTGTTGTATCTATCAAACATAGTGATCCTCAGTTCGAAGGTCAAACTAAGACTAAATTAGGTAATTCAGAAGTACGTCAAATTGTTGATAAACTTTTCTCTGAACTATTTGAAAGGTTCTTATTAGAAAATCCAAACGTAGCAAGAATTATTGTTGATAAAGGTGTTATGGCATCTAGAGCTCGTCTTGCTGCTAAGAAAGCAAGAGAAGTAACGAGACGTAAATCAGCTTTAGAAGTTTCAAGTTTACCCGGTAAACTTGCTGACTGTTCAAGTAAGAAGCCTGACGAATGTGAATTATATATCGTTGAGGGTGACTCTGCTGGTGGGTCTGCGAAATTAGGTAGAGACTCTAGAACACAAGCCATCTTACCTTTACGTGGTAAAATTTTGAATGTTGAAAAAGCACGCTTAGATAGAATTCTAGGCAACAATGAAATCCGTGCAATGATTACGGGTCTTGGTACAGGTATTGGTGGAGAATTTGATATTAGTAAAGCTAGATATCATAAACTAGTTATTATGACAGATGCTGACGTTGATGGTGCTCATATTAGAACGTTATTATTAACATTCTTCTATAGATTTATGAGACCACTTATTGAAGCGGGATATGTGTATATTGCACAACCACCTTTATATAAAGTCGAACAAGGTAAGAAAAAATATTACGTATTTAACGATAGAGAATTAGATAAATTAAAAGAAGAACTTAGCTCAACACCAAAATTATCTATAGCACGTTATAAAGGTCTTGGAGAGATGAATGCTGATCAATTGTGGGATACAACAATGAATCCTGAACATCGTTCAATGCTTCAAGTAACACTAACTGATGCGATAGAAGCTGACGAAACTTTTGAAATGCTTATGGGAGATGTTGTTGAGTTTCGTCGTCAATTTATTGAAGAAAATGCCGAATACGCAACGTTAGATATATAAAGCATCATTTACGATTTAAGGAGGATATGATTAATGGCTGAAATACCACAATCAAGAGTTAGTGAACGTAACATCAGTAAAGAAATGAAAGAATCATTTTTAGATTATGCAATGAGCGTAATTGTATCTCGTGCTTTACCAGATGTTAGAGACGGTTTGAAACCAGTTCATAGACGTATTTTATATGGTATGAATGATCAAGGTATGACTTCAGATAAACCATACAAAAAATCTGCACGTATTGTTGGTGACGTAATGGGTAAGTATCACCCTCATGGTGACTCATCTATTTATGAAGCAATGGTACGTATGGCACAAGACTTTAGTTATAGATATCCATTAGTAGATGGCCAAGGTAACTTTGGTTCTATGGATGGTGATGGTGCTGCTGCAATGCGTTATACAGAAGCACGTATGTCTAAAATTACAGGCGAATTATTGAGAGATATAAACAAAGATACAATTGATTTTCAAGATAACTATGATGGTAATGAAAGAGAGCCAGTAGTCTTACCTGCAAGATTTCCTAACTTATTAGTAAATGGTACTTCAGGTATAGCTGTTGGTATGGCTACAAACATTCCACCACATAACTTAAATGAGGTCATTGACGGAGTATTGGCATTAAGTCATAATCCAGAAATTACAACGAATGAGTTAATGGATATCGTTCAAGGACCTGATTTTCCAACTTCTGGTTTAATTATGGGAAGAAGCGGAATTAGACGTGCTTATG
This sequence comes from Mammaliicoccus sp. H-M34, assembly GCF_022386495.1. NCBI lineage: Bacteria > Bacillati > Bacillota > Bacilli > Caryophanales > Staphylococcaceae > Mammaliicoccus > Mammaliicoccus sp. H-M34. The sequence goes on along the minus strand of NZ_JAJNIK010000005.1, from coordinate 63,357 downwards.
AAACAGGTCGTGGTTCCATCATAATGAGAGCTCGTTCTGAAATAGAAGTTATGAAGAACGGTAAAGAGCGTATCGTAGTAAGTGAAATTCCTTACCAAGTTAACAAAGCAAGATTAATTGAAAAAATTGCCGAGTTAGCACGTGATAAGAAAATCGAAGGTATTACAGACTTAAGAGATGAAACAAGCTTAAAAGTCGGCGTTCGTATCGTTATTGAAGTAAGAAAAGATGCTAATGCGAATGTTATTTTAAATAATTTATATAAACAAACGCCATTACAAACTTCATTTGGTGTAAATATGATTGCTTTAGTAAACGGTAAGCCTAAATTATTAGGATTACGTCCAGTACTATTCCACTATTTAGAACATCAAAAAGAAGTCGTAACAAGACGTACTAAATATAACCTTAAAAAAGCACAAGATAGAGCACATATTCTTGAAGGTTTAAGAATTGCGTTAGACCATATCGATGAAATCATTGCATTAATTCGTGAGTCACAAAGTGATTCAGAAGCTATGGATGGATTACAAAATCGCTTTAATTTATCAGAAAGACAAGCACAAGCGATATTAGATATGCGTTTACGCCGATTAACTGGATTAGAACGTGGCAAAATCGAAAATGAATATCAAGAGTTACTTAAACTGATTGAAGAGTTAATAGAGATTCTTAAAGATGAAGAAAAGTTACTTGAAATCATTAGAGAAGAAATTATTGAAATAAGAGATAAATATGGCGACAAACGTCGTACTGAAATTACTGCAGCCGGTCTTGATCAAATTGAAGATGAAGACTTAATTCCAGAAGAACAAATTGTAATTTCATTAAGTCATAATAACTATATTAAACGATTACCAGTTTCTACATATCGCTCTCAAAATAGAGGTGGTCGTGGTGTACAAGGTATGAATACTATAGAAGACGACTTTGTTAGTCAGTTAGTAACATTAAGTACGCACGATAATGTCTTATTCTTTACGAATAAAGGCCGTGTATACAAACTTAAAGGCTATGAAATTCCAGAGATGTCTAGACAGTCTAAAGGGTTACCAATTGTGAATGCTTTAGAAATAGATAAAGATGAAATGATTAGTACAATGATAGCAGTCAAAGATCTATCAAGTGAAGAAGACTTCTTAGTATTTGCTACTAAACATGGTACTGTTAAACGATCTAAACTATCTAATTTCTCTCGTATAAATAAAAATGGTAAAATCGCAATCAACTTTAAAGAAGGCGATGAACTTATAGCGGTTAGACTGACGGACGGTACTAAAGAAATTATTATTGGTACTAAACATGCTTCATTAATTAGATTTGATGAAACTAAGTTACGTCCATTAGGTAGAACAGCAGCGGGTGTAAGAGGTATTTCATTAAGAGATGGTGACGAAGTAATAGGACTAGACATCACAGATGAAGAACAACAAGATGAAATCCTGATAGTAACTGAAAAAGGTTACGGTAAACGTACATCAGCAGACCAATACCGTATCTCTAATAGAGGTGGTAAAGGTATTAAGACTGCTACCTTAAATGAGAAAAATGGTGATCTCGTATGTATCACAACAGTTGCAGGTGATGAAGACTTGATGATCGTTACAAACTCAGGCGTAATCATAAGACTTCATGTCTCAGATATTTCTCAAAACGGACGAAGCGCTCAAGGTGTTAGATTAATCCGTTTAGGCGATAACCAACACGTTGCAACAGTTGCAAAAGTTGAACCAGACGAAGAAGAAATAGCAGAAACTCCAGTAGAAGGTGTATCAGAAGAAACGGTAGATACAGAAGTTATTGAAGAAGAGAATGAAGGTAAAGAAGATTTAAGAGAAGACTTCATTGAACGAGTAAATGAAGATATCGAAGAACAAGATAATGACGAAGAATAATATATAATAATGATAAGAGGCTGAGACAATTAACTTGTCTCAGCCTCTTTTTGCATTTAAATATAGAATTTATGGTCTGTTTCTAAGACTCAAATGATTTCATAGCATATGGGATTTCATCTATAAGTTTGGATGGTGGGACGATATACATGTCTTTAGCTAATTTTTCACCGATATAGCTGTGTATATAACATGCATTTATAACCGCTTCTTCTAAATCGAATTGTCCTACGAAACTTGTGATCATGCCTGCTAATGTATCTCCCATTCCACCTGTAGCCATAGCTGGGGTACCAATTGATAATTTATATTCATGGTCTTTAAAGAACAACTCTGTACCATGCTTTTTTAATACTACAGTCGCATTTAAAGCTTCGACTGCTTCTTTATTTTTTTCATATGTTTGTTCTTCTATAGGAATATTGCTCAGTCTTTCCCATTCTTTTTGATGAGGAGTGAAGATAATTTCACATTCTGGTAAAGTATGCTTTAATTTACTCAAAATTGTAATAGCATCTCCATCAATAATTAAAGTTTGGTGTGGCTGAATATTTTGGAATAGAAATGTTAATGTATTATTCCCTTTAAAATCTAAACCGAGTCCTGGACCAATTAAAATACAGTCCGATAGTTCGATTAATTTAGATAGCTTTTTTAAATCAGTTATATCTGAAACCATTGCTTCAGGACAACGTGAATGTAAAGCAGCAAAGTTTGATGAATGTGTGGAAACAGTGATAAGACCACTACCACTAAATACACAAGCTCTTGCAGCTAACATGATTGCGCCACCTAAATTAGCGTTACCACCGATTAATAATATCCTACCATAATCCCCTTTGTGAGACTCTTGTTCTCTTTTTGGAATTGTGACAGATGAAATTGTCTTCATATTAACCCACCTTCAAATAATTGTACGACTTATTATGCCACTTAAAGTTGAAATTGAACAGTGTAATTTCTAAAACATTACAAAGAAATCACTTTAACAAGCTAATATATTAATCAATCACTGAATTACGGATGTATTAAAAACTATTGTCATAAAAATTTTGAAAGCGTATACTAAATGTAAATATAGACATTAGATATTAGACGAGATAGGAGCTTCCACATGACTGAACAGATATCGATTGGAAAGTACGCTACATTATTAACTATTACAGATGAGCAGACTGCTAAACAGCTGATGCCTCAGTGTAAAGAAATGCAATTTTTAGTAGGCAAAATTGGAACAATGTCGTTGAACAAAATTATTGCATCGGTTGAAACAGCGGCTAGAAGAGAAGGTATTATTTCAGAAAGTCATTATAGAGAAACTCATGCTTTATATCATGCAATTTTAGAAGCAGTTAATGGTATAACGAGAGGTGAATTATCTATAGGTGAAATCATGCGAACAGTTGGCTTAAGATTTGCTATTGTACGTGGTTATCCATATAAAGATGTTGGAGAAGGTGAATGGATAGCAGTTAGCTTATACGGTACAATTGGTGCACCTATCAAAGGTAAAGAACATGAAACAATCGGATTAGGTATAAATCATATATAGACATAGAAACACCTACTAGACATTAGCTATAAGAAAGGTGCAACAAATGGTTATTTGTTGTATTTTTTTGTGTCCTGAAAAGGAGTGTTTTAAATGGCTTTAGTACTAAATGGTAAAGATTTAACAATTCAAGATATTAAAGAATTTTTAAAAGAAAATGGTCAAATTACGATTTCAGAAGAAGCATTAGTAAATGTTAGAAAAAGTCGTGAAACAGTTGAAAGAATCATTAAAAATAAAGAAACGATTTATGGTATCACAACTGGATTTGGATTGTTTAGTGATGTATTAATAGAAAAAGAAAAATATAACGATTTACAAGTAAACTTAATTCGTTCACATTCATGTGGTATTGGTAAAGCATTTCCTAACGATGTGTCATTAGTCATGATGGTCTTAAGACTAAACACAATGTTAAAGGGACATTCTGGTGTTACAGAATCACTCGTGGAATTACTTGTAGAATTTATCAATCGAAGAATTATACCTGTTATACCAGAGCAAGGTTCACTAGGTGCTTCTGGAGATTTAGCACCGTTATCTCACTTAGCATTGGCATTGATTGGTGAAGGAGATGTTCAATACGAAGATGTAACGCGTAATGCTAAAGAAGTGTTACATGAAGTTGGATTAGAACCTCATTCATTACAAGCTAAAGAAGGATTAGCACTTATTAATGGGACACAAGCAATGACATCACAAGGGGTAATTGCTTATATAGAAGCAGAAAATATTGCTTACAATGCTGAATGGATTTCTTCATTAACACATCAAGCACTTAACGGTATTGTAGATGCTTATGATGAACATGTGCATATTGTGAGAAATTTTGAAGAACAAGTTGAAGTAGCCGAAAGAATGAGAGACTGGTTGGAAGGATCTAAGTTAACAACCCGTCAAGGTGAAGTTCGCGTCCAAGATGCTTATACATTAAGATGTATTCCACAAATTCATGGGGCAAGCTTCCAAGTACTTAATTACGTAAAAGAAAAATTAGAACTAGAAATGAATGCAGCTAATGACAATCCTCTTATCTTTGATAATGATGATGAAACACTTGTCATTTCAGGTGGTAACTTCCATGGTCAACCAATTGCATTTGCAGTCGATTTCTTAAAAATTGGTGTTGCAGAGTTAGCTAATGTATCAGAAAGAAGACTTGAGAGACTTGTAAACCCACAGTTGAATGGTGGTCTACCAGCTTTCTTAAGTCCAGAACCAGGATTACAAAGTGGCGCGATGATTATGCAATATGCAGCTGCTTCATTAGTATCAGAAAATAAAACGTTAGCTCATCCAGCAAGTGTAGATTCAATTCCTTCTTCAGCAAATCAAGAAGATCATGTTTCTATGGGGACTATTGGAGCAAGACACGCTTATCAAATCATTCAGAATGTAAGAAGAGTGATTTCTATAGAGTGCATCATTGCATTACAAGCTGTAGAAATCAAAGGTGTGGATAAATTATCACCTAAGACAAAAGCGAAATACGACGAACTAAGAGCAGTCGTTCCTTCCATCACACACGATAGAGTATTCCATCATGATATAGAAAAAGTTTGTGAATATTTAAGATAATTATTGAACAAACAAAGGGGTGTTATGGTGAATAATCAGGAATTAGACAACAAAGGTAAGGATATGTGGAGATTTTATGTATTTAGCTTATTAGGAATTGTGTTGTTCTTTATACCGATGGAGATTGGTGGACAGAGTACAATTTTAGTCGATCATATACATCTAGGTATACGTGGTTTACTTGGAGATTTTATGGCTTATTATGCACTCATCATTATTTTAATAGGTGCGATATTACCAATTGTACGTATGGACTTTAAGAAATCTATAACTGACTTTATATTAGTATTGTTTAAAGTTATGGGAGCAGTAATTGGGTGTATGTATGTCTTTAAGGTAGGACCGCAATTACTCTTTAAACCGGATTATGGGCCGTTTCTTTTTGATAAATTAATGTTACCACTTAGTGTACTTATACCTGTTGGTGCAATTGCTTTATCATTCTTAGTTGGTTATGGATTATTAGAATTTATCGGTGTATTGATGCAACCAATTATGAGACCAATATTTAAGACGCCTGGTAAGTCTGCCGTCGATGCAGTTGCTTCATTTGTAGGAAGTTATTCTTTAGGATTACTCATTACAAATAGAGTTTATAAAGACGGAATGTATAACAAAAAAGAAGCGGTTATTATTGCAACTGGATTTTCAACTGTATCGGCTACATTTATGGTTATCGTAGCTAATACTTTAGATTTAATGAGTATGTGGAATTTATTCTTCTGGAGTACATTGGTTATTACTTTTATTGTAACGGCAATTTCTGCACACTTACCTCCAATTTCAGGTGAGTCAGAAGCTTATTATAATAATCAACAAGGTCAAAAAGAAGTTAAAGTTAAAGGCAATTATTTTAAGGCAGCATACAGAGAAGCAAAGCTTCAATCACATCAATCATTAACATTATTTAAAAACATCATGGCAAATTTAAAAGATGGTATAGAAATGACAATGGCAATATTACCTTCAATCTTATCAATTGGATTTTTAGGATTAGTGTTAGCTAATTTTACGCCTATTATTGACTGGTTAAGTTATATATTCTATCCGTTTATATATCTGTTCCCAATCGATGATAAAGCATTATTAGCAAAAGCTTCTACAATATCAATCATAGAAATGTTCTTACCATCATTACTTGTTGTGAAAGCAGCGATAGAAGTTAAGTTTGTTACAGCTATTACAAGTATCTCAGCAATTATATTCTTCTCTGCTTTGGTACCTTGTATTTTGGCAACAGATATCAAAATTCCAATTTGGAAATTGGTAGTAATTTGGTTTATTCGTGTCGCACTCACATTATTAATTGCGATACCGTTCAGTTTATTAATTTTTTAGAAAAGGGGAAATGACAAATGTCTAGAGAAATTAAAGCTAAAAAAGGTTTAGAAATTGAATGTAAAGGTTGGGAACAAGAAGCGGTACTTAGAATGTTATATAACAATCTTGATCCTGAAGTGGCAGAACATCCTGAGAAATTAGTTGTGTATGGTGGTATTGGTAAAGCGGCTCGTAACTGGGAAAGCTTTGATGCAATTGTTGAAACGTTAAGAAGATTAGAAAGCGATGAAACAATGCTTGTACAATCAGGTAAGCCAGTAGCTGTATTCAAAACTCATGAAGAAGCACCAAGAGTATTATTATCAAACTCTGTACTTGTACCTAAATGGGCAAATTGGGAACATTTCCATGAATTAGATAAAAAAGGGCTAATGATGTATGGTCAAATGACTGCAGGTAGTTGGATTTATATCGGTTCTCAAGGTATCGTTCAAGGTACTTTTGAAACATTTGCAGAACTTGCAAATCAACATTTTGGTGGTTCATTAAAAGGTACAATCACTTTAACTGCTGGGTTAGGTGGAATGGGCGGTGCTCAACCATTAGCAGTAACAATGAATGAAGGGGTAGTAATTGGTGTAGATGTCGATCCTTCAAGAATCGAAAAGAGAATTGAGACTAGATACTGTGATATTATTACGGAATCTTTAGATGAAGCTTTAGAAAAAGCTGAAGAAGCTAAAAAAGCAGGTAAACCACTTGCAATAGGTTTAGTAGGTAATGCAGCTGAAGTACATCATGAAATCTTAAATAGAGGATTTAAAATTGATATCGTAACAGACCAAACTTCAGCACATGATCCTTTAAATGGATATGTTCCAGAAGGTTATTCATTAGAAGAAGCGGACAAATTACGAGAAAGTGATCCTAAAAAATACGTTAAATTATCTTCAGCATCTATGAAAAAACATGTCGATGCAATGTTGAAATTCCAAGAAAAAGGTTCAGTAGCTTTTGACTATGGAAATAATATTAGACAAGTAGCATTTGATGAAGGTTTAGAAAATGCTTTTGACTTCCCAGGATTTGTACCTGCTTATATTCGTCCATTGTTCTGTGAAGGTAAAGGTCCATTTAGATTTGCAGCATTAAGTGGAGATCCAAAAGATATTGAAAGAGCAGATCAACTAATGAGAGAGTTATTCCCAGAAGATGAAAAATTAATGCGTTGGTTAGATATGGCAGCTGAAAAAATCGCATTCCAAGGGTTACCTTCTAGAATTGCATGGTTAGGATATGGAGAACGTGCAAAAATGGGCTTAGCTTTAAATGAACTTGTTAGAAATGGTGAAATTTCAGCTCCAGTCGTAATTGGTCGTGACCACTTAGATTCTGGATCTGTAGCATCTCCAAACAGAGAAACAGAATCAATGAAAGACGGATCAGACGCTGTAGGTGACTGGGCAATATTAAATGCACTTGTTAATACTGCGGCAGGTGGCTCTTGGATTTCAGTTCACCATGGTGGTGGCGTAGGTATGGGTTATTCATTACATGCTGGTATGGTAGTTGTAGCAGATGGTAGTGAACGTGCTGATAGACGTCTAGGAAGAGTATTAACAACAGATCCGGGTATGGGTGTAGTAAGACATGCAGATGCAGGTTATGACATTGCAATCGATACTGCAAAAGAAAAAAATGTAGATATTCCAATGTTAAAGGAGAAAGATAACAATGAATGATATTTTAATTCAAAACATAGGCGAATTAATTTTACCAAAAAAGACTGACCGACCTCTTAAAGGTAAAGAATTAAACGAATTAACAGTAATTAAAAATGGTACTGTAGCTGTTAAAGATGGCAAAGTTATATATGCAGGAGAGCATTCTGAAGAATATGAAGCAAAAGAAGTAATAGATGCTTCAAACAAAGTTGTCTCTCCAGGTTTAATAGATGCACATACACATTTAGTGTTCGGTGGGTCTAGAGAGCATGAAATGGCGCTTAAACAACAAGGTGTGAGTTACTTAGATATATTGAAACAAGGTGGCGGTATTTTAAGTACAGTTGAATCAACGCGCAAATCAACTGAAGAAGAACTTTACAATAAATCTAAAAAAGAAATTGTTAGAATGATCCAATTTGGTACAACGACAGTTGAAGCTAAAAGCGGTTATGGATTGGATAAAGAAACAGAATTAAAACAATTAAATGTTGCGCATCAATTGGATAAAGATACACCTATCAGAATGAAGCACACGTTCCTTGGACCACACGCAGTTCCTAAAGATGCTAAAGATAATGCTACATTTTTACAAGAAATGATAGATTTATTAGATGATGTGAAAGATAAAGCTGATTTTGCAGATATATTCTGTGAAACTGGTGTATTCACAATTGAAGAATCAAGACGTTATATGAAAGCAGCAAAAGAAAAAGGATTAAAAGTTAAAATCCATGCTGATGAAATTGATCCTCTTGGTGGATTAGGACTAGCAATTGATGAAGGTGCAATTTCAGCAGACCATCTTGTCGCTTCAAGCGAAGAAGATAAAGCTGCTTTAAAAGATAGTAATACAGTTGCTGTATTATTACCTGGTACAACATTCTATTTAGGCAAAGATCAATATGCAGATGCTAGAGGGATGATTGATCAAAATGGTGCAATTGCAATTGCGACAGACTTCAATCCAGGTAGTTGTGTAACAGATAACCTTCAACTAGTGATGAGTATTGCTGCTTTAAAATTAAAGCTTACACCTAATGAAATATGGAATGCTGTTACAGTGAATGCTTCTAAAGCAATAGATGCTGATGCAGGAACTCTTGAAAAAGGCGATCAAGCTGATGTAGTCGTTTGGGATATTCCAAACCATGAATATTTACCTTATCATTACGGAGTTAATCATGCTCAAACCGTTATTATCAATGGTAAAAAAGTGTATGAAAATACAGGCTTATTAACTGAATCATAAGTATATCTTGAAAATGTGATGTCGATTTGATATATTTAGGTTAATTTAATATCCATATTGTTTAGGAATAAGTAATTTAAGACGTAATGTAAAGAGAGCTTGTGGTTGGTGGAAACAAGACATGAAACTTAAATGAATCTATCCTTTTAAGAATAACAATCGGTTTAAACCGTTATATGACTTAGAGTGCAGTCCTAGTGACTGTTAAATAGGGTGGCAACGCGTAAGCACCACGTCCCTTGTGTAACAACAAGGAACGTGGTGCTTTTTTTCTTAAACAATATTGGAATAAGAGGGAGGAAATTATTATGTTAGACATTAGGTTAATTAGATCTGAACCAGAATTCGTTAAAGACAAAGTAGCAAAAAGAGGTGATGACCCAAAAGTCATCGATGAAATTCTAGAACTTGATAAAAAACGTCGTGAGTTAATTGCTCAAACAGAAGAACTTAAATCTCGTCGTAATAAAGTAAGTGGAGAAATCGCTCAGAAAAAACGTAATAAAGAAAATGCGGATGATGTTATTTTAGAAATGCGTCAAGTTGGAGACCAAATTAAAGAAATAGATCAAACTTTAAATCAATTAAATGATGATGTTACTTATAAATTAGTTAGAATTCCTAATTTAATTAGTGACGAAACACCAGTTGGTAAAGATGAAAATGACAATGTAGAAGTTCGTAAATGGGGTACACCTAGAACATTTGATTTCGAATCTAAAGCACATTGGGATTTAGTTGAAAGCTTGAAAATGGCAGATTTCGAAAGAGCTGCTAAAGTCTCTGGTGCACGTTTCGTATTTTTAACTGGTAAAGGTGCACAACTTGAAAGAGCACTTATGAATTTCATGGTAACGATGCATACAACACAACATGGTTATACTGAAATGATGGTGCCACAACTTGTAAATGCTGATTCTATGTTTGGAACTGGTCAACTACCTAAATTTGAAGAAGATTTATTCAAAGTTGAAAAAGAAGGATTATATACAATTCCTACAGCAGAAGTACCATTAACAAATTTCTATCGTAATGAAGTACTACAAAATGAACAATTTCCTATTAAATTTACAGGGCAGTCAGCATGTTTCAGAAGTGAAGCAGGTTCAGCTGGTAGAGATACAAGAGGCTTAATTAGATTACATCAGTTTAATAAGGTAGAGATGGTAAGATATGAAAGACCTGAAGATTCATTTAAAGCATTAGAAGAGCTTACAGAGCATGCTGAGAATATCCTTAAAACGTTAGAATTACCATATAGAACAGTTAATCTATGTACAGGTGATATAGGCTTTGGAAGTACTAAAACATACGATATAGAAGTATGGTTACCAAGCTACAATGATTACAAAGAAATTAGCTCATGTTCAAATATGACTGATTTCCAAGCAAGAAGATCAAATATTAGATTTAAACGTGATAAAGATGCGAAACCTGAATATGTACACACATTAAATGGTAGTGGTTTAGCAGTTGGTCGTACATTTGCAGCAATCGTTGAAAATTATCAAAATGAAGATGGATCAATCACAGTCCCTGAAGCATTAGTACCATTTATGGGCGGACAAAAAACAATTGAATTATAATTGAATTAAAACTTTGAAAAAGGGTAATCATATATTGGTTACCTTTTTTTTAGATTTAATGCTTGAATATACTTTTTATATCTGATATACTAAGTATACAATATAAATAAAGGGAGTTTTGACACATGACTAATTTCAATTTTGACAAAGCACACAGTAGTTTAGAATTTACAGTAAAACATTTAATGGTATCTCGCGTAAAAGGTACTTTTGAAGATTATGATGTAGCAGTATCAGGAGATATAAATGATCTTTCATCATTAAAAGCAACAGTAACAATTAAATCAAACTCAATTAACACTAAAAATCCTGACCGTGACGCACATTTAAAATCAGCAGATTTCTTCAGTGCAGATGATAATCCAAACATTACGTTTGAAACAAAATCTATTAGTGAAGATTCAATCACTGGTGATTTAACAATGGCTGGTACAACTCATGAAGAAACATTCGATGTTGACTTCAATGGCGTTAGTAAAAACCCATTAAACGGTGAAACAGTTACAGGTTTCGTAGTTAACGGTAAAATTGATCGTGAAAAATATGGCGTATCATTTAACCAAGCACTAGAAACTGGTGGCGTAATGATCGGTAGAGAAGTTAAATTCGAAGCAAGTGCAGAATTCGGTTTAAGCGAATAATTTAAAATAGATCATTTAATGATTAGAGAGTTTAGGACATGAATCCTAACTCAAAATAAATAAGCATATCACGTAACTGATTTTTTACAGGTTACAGTGATATGCTTATTTTTTAAATCTTACGATTTTGTACGTGCATGCTTGCCTAGGGGTATGGTTCGAGCCTGTAGTCTCTCACGCATACTATTCCCTCAGGCGTCTGCACTATACAAAATCGTTACTAATAATCTATTTTTATAAAATCTTATGATTTTGTACGTGCATGCTTGCCTAGGGTAGGGCACGATTCTGTAGTTTCTCACGCATACTATTCCCTCAGGTGTCTGCACTATACAAAATCGTAGCTAATATTTATTTTTATAAAATCTTACGATTTTGTATGTGCATGCTTGCCTAGGGTATGGTTCGAGCCTGTAGTCTCTCACGCATACTATTCCCTCAGGCGTCCGCACTTACAAAATCGTTACTAATAATCTATTTTTATAAAATCTTATGATTTTGTACGTGCATGTTTGCCTAGGATAGGGTACAATTCTGTAGTTTCTCACTCATATTTTTACCTCAGGTGTCTTTTTTTAGGCAAGAAAGGTTATGAAAATTGATTTAATATACAATCAGGTCTTATTGCTAAAGTGCGGTATGTATGATAAAAATAAGACATATTTAAAAATAAAAAAAGAGGTAAGTCAGACTGAGGTTAGACAAACGTTAGACTAACCTGAATGGCGTTATGTAGTTTGGAGGTAGGCAATTGACCAGTTCTAGTATGACGAATAAAACTTTATTTCTTCAAGGTGTTAAAGATTGTATACCTACGATGCTTGGGTATTTTAGTGTCGCATTAGCGTTTGGAATTGTAGGTGTTTCATCAGGCTTATCTATTTTAGAAATTGCTTTGTTATCTATCTTTGTATATGCAGGTGCGGCTCAATTTATTATTTGTGCGTTAGTTGCAATTCAATCTCCTATTTCTGCTATTTTATTAACTGTATTTTTTGTTAATTCTAGAATGTTTCTTCAAAGTTTAGCGCTAGTCCCAGCGTTTAAAGGTAATGGGTTTTGGTCTAACATCGGTATAGGAACACTCGTGACAGACGAATCATTTGGTGTTGCAATAACAAATTATGCTAAAGAAAAAGCTTTAAATGCTACGTGGATGCACGGTTTAAATATTTCTGCTTATTTATTGTGGATATTGACTTCAATAATAGGTGGTTTAGTAGGAAACTTGATTCCGAAGCCTGAAGCTTTTGGTTTAGATTACGCTTTAACAGCGATGTTTATATTTTTACTCGTTGCACAGTTTGAAACAATACATAAAACCAAAGTTTTCTTTTATATAATTTTAATTGTCTTAACAACCATTTGTATGATAATTCTTACATGTTTTATGCCGACTTATTTATCTATTATTTTAGCGACGATCATTGCTTCAGTCGCAGGGGTGGTGTTTGATAAATGAGTATTTCAATGTATTTAATGCTTATTATTATGGGCTGTTTTATTTTAACATGGGTTATAAGGGTATCGCCCTTTGCATTTTTATCAAAGGTTGAATTTCCTAAAAGTGTGATTAAATGGCTGCAATATGTGCCTGTATGTTTATTTACAGCATTGATTGTTGAAGGCATGTTAAATCAAGAGGGTCATTCTGGGTTCACATTCAACTACGAAAGTATTTTCGTTGCCATTCCAACATTGATGATAGCTTTAATTTCTAGAAGTTTAACGATATCAGTTATAGCAGGAATGTTCATCATGGCGATTGTTCGATTAGTCTTTTAATTTCATTCGTTAACTTATTGAAAGAAATGCACTTTTCTAGTATTCTTAATATAAATTATATAGCAAAGCTTATTCAGAGAAGTTAAGGGATTTGGCCCGATGACACTTCAGCAACCGGTCGTTTAAGATACGGTGCTACTACCAACGAGTTTACTCGCATAATAAGGATGATGAGGACTTCTTACTTCTTTAACGAGTAAGAAGTCTTTCTATTTAATAACAAGGAGGTTCTAATATGCTTATTTCTCGAGACACAGGTTTAGTTGAACTAGGACATTTCGAAACAGAATCTGGTGAAGTGATAGATAATTTAAAGCTTCAATATGAATATGTAGGTCACAAAGGACAGCCTTTAGTTGTTGTTTGTCATGCTTTAACAGGGAATCATCTTACTTATGGAGATGATGAAAATCCAGGTTGGTGGAGAGAAATTATTGATGGTGGTTATCTTTCAATCAATGATTATCAGTTTATAACATTCAATGTGATTGGTAGCCCTTATGGTTCAAGCTCTAGATTGAATACGCCCGACTTTCCTGAGAGATTGTCTATGAGAGATATTTCTAAAGCAAATATTTTAGCGTTAAAACATTTTGGCTACGAAAAAATAGATGTATTAATAGGTGGTTCTCTAGGTGGAATGCAAACTTTAGAAATGCTTTATGACGGATCTATTGAAGTTAAAAAAGCTGTTATATTAGCAGCTACAGAGAAGACCTCATCATATAGTAGAGCGTTTAATGAGATTGCTAGACAAGTTATAAATATGAATGGACAAGATGGCTTAAGTATCGCAAGACAGATAGGCTTCTTAACTTACCGTTCAAGTAAAGATTATGAATCAAGATTTTCAGCGGATGATGTAGTGAGTTACCAAAAATATCAAGGTAATAAATTTAAAGATGTCTTCAATAAAGATTGTTATTTAACATTGTTAGATGTATTAGATAGTCATGACATATTTAAAGGTCGTGATGATGTCGAAGAAAGATTACAACAACTCGAAACGAAAGTATTAACTTTAGGTTTCGCTGATGATTTATTGTATCCAGATGATCAAGTTAGAGCTTTAGGTAGATTCTTTAAATATCATAGACATTTCTTCGTACCAGACAATGTTGGCCATGATGGATTTCTATTAAACTTTGGAGATTGGGCACCTTACGTATATCACTTCTTAAAATTACATAAATTTAAAGCGCGGTAATATCATCTAAAAAGTCACGTACGTTGTTTTAAGCGTTAAAAATCTGTAAAATAGAGAAAGATGTTTAAATTAGATTGGGAAGTGAAAAATTTGTCTTTTAAAGTCGATATAAAAGCGACAATTATTGCAATATTAGTACTAGTGCTCAGTGTGGTTGTCATGAGTCTTGTACCATATTTAGCGATTATTATATTACCATTCATTACGATACCCGGAACAATACTCTGGTATCGATCTAAACCGTCATTTTTTGTGACAGTCGTCGTGACCTTATGTGCGACCGTATTATTCAATAATGTATTTTTATTAACAGTCATGACGCTTATGATATTTATGAGTGTTTTCATAGGTCAATTGCTCGTTGAACGTACATCAAAAGAACGTATTCTATACTTAGTGACAACGTTTATGAGTATTTTAACAATAGGTAGTGTATTAATTTTACAAATTACGGGAAACCTACCTTTAACAAGCAAGTTTTTCAGTCAGTATCATGATATTTTAATTTCTTACTTTGAAATGGGTGGAAATTTAACGACTGAAATTGAAGAAACATTACAAACTTCATTAGAAATATTACAAGCAAGTATTCCTGGGTATATAGTATTATGGGTATTTTTATTAGTATTTGTTAATTTACTTGTGACATTCCCTATACTAAGAAAATTCAAAGTAGCGACACCAGTATTTAGACCATTATTTATGTGGCAAATTAATAGAAGTGTAGCTTTTGTATTTGTGATAACCGTGCTGATAAGTTTGTTTGTAACGAAAGAAAATGTTGTGATGTATGGCATAGTCACTAACTTACAATTTGTGTTAGAATGGGTTATATTTATTCAAGCATTATCGTTGTTCCATTTATTTGTAAAAGTGAAAAAACTACCTGTTGTTGTAGGAGTTTTGATATTTGTATTGGCATTTGTGTTTAAACCATTTGCGTACTTATTTGGATTGATGGATATTTGGTTTAATTTAAAACAACGCATAAAAAAGTAAATTGAGGTGAGTTTATGAACCGTCAATCAGTTAAGAAAGCCCTAATATTTCCGTACATAATTATGATGATATTAGCTTTAGTGATACTTGTATTCAGTTTTTTTAATTCTATATATTGGGCGATTATTTCGACGGTTGTTACAGTAATTCTAATTGCAGTGAGCATATTTTTTATTAGAAAGAGCTTCTTAAAATTAGATTTATATATTGGGAGTTTAGCCGGAAGAATTACTAAAAGTAAAACGAGTGCTGTCAGTGACTTACCAATAGGTGTAATACTATTAGATAAAAAAGATCATATCGAATGGATTAATAATTTTATAAATAAACGTATAGAACGAGATGTTTTAGACGAACCAATTAATGAAGTTTTTCCAAATATTTTAAAAAGATTAGAAAACACACATGAAGTAGAGATTGAAGAAGGTTCTTATAAATATAAAGTTACATATACTGAAGATGAAAAAGCTATTTATCTGTTTGATATAACAGAGTCTTCACATGTATATGAATTATATGAAAATGAAAAACCGATCATAGCGACAATTTTCTTAGATAACTATGACGAAATTACTCAGAACATGAATGATTCTCAACGTTCTGAAGTCAATAGTATCATTACACGTGTTGTAGACGATTGGTCATCACGTTATCAACTATTTATTAAACGATATAGTTCTGATCAATTTATAGCATTATTAAATAACAGTATTCTAGAAGATATTGAAACATTGAAGTTCAATTTATTAGATGACTTAAGAGATAGAACAAGAGAAATTGGACACCAGTTAACATTGAGTATCGGTATTGGTGAAGGTAGTGAGAACTTAATTGAATTAGGTGAGCTATCACAATCAAGTTTAGACTTAGCGCTCGGACGTGGTGGAGATCAAGTTGCAATTAAGAATAGTAATGGTAATGTGAGATTTTACGGCGGTAAAACAGACCCAATGGAAAAAAGAACAAGAGTCCGTGCCCGTGTTATTTCACATGCATTAAGAGATATCTTAATTGAAGGTGACAAGGTTATTATTATGGGTCATAAATCACCTGATATGGATGCAATCGGTGCAGCAATCGGTGTTTCTCGTATAGCCAAAATGAATAATTTAGAATCTTATATTGTGTTGAATGACTCTGATATTGATAGTACATTAGAACGTGTTATGACTGAAATAGACGAGAAGCCTGACCTTAAGGAAAGATTTATTACTTCAGAAGAAGCATGGCATGAAATGACACCACGTACAACACTAGTGGTTGTAGACACACATAAACCTGAACTTGTAATAGATGAGAACTTATTGAATAAAGCAAATAGAAAAGTAGTGATCGATCATCACCGTCGAGGGGAAAGCATTATATCTAGTCCGCTACTTGTTTATATGGAGCCTTACGCAAGTTCAACTGCTGAACTTGTAACAGAATTGCTAGAATATCAACCAACAGAACATCGTTTAACAAGAATAGAATCAACCATTATGTTAGCAGGTATTATAGTCGATACACGTAACTTTACGTTAAGAACTGGATCACGAACATTTGATGCAGCAAGCTTTTTAAGAAGTCATGGCGCAGATACAATTCTTTGTCAGCATTTCTTAAAGGATGATATAGATACGTACATTAAACGTTCGGATTTAATTAAGACAGTTAAACTGTTACGCAATGGTGTCGCAATTGCTCATGGAGAAGATCATCAGACTTATCACCCTGTTACAGTTGCACAGGCTGCAGATGAGTTGCTAGGCTTAGAAGGTGTGGAAGCATCTTACGTAGTAGCAAGACGATCTGAAGATACAATTGGTATTTCCGCACGCTCGTTAGGTGAAGTGAATGTACAATTAACAATGGAAGCATTAGGTGGAGGCGGTCATTTATCAAATGCCGCAACACAAATTAAAAATACATCAGTAGAGAAAGCAATCGAAGAATTAATTAAGGTTGTTGAATCAGACGAAAAAGGAGTGGAAGAATAATGAAAGTTATTTTCACACAAGACGTTAAAGGTAAAGGTAAAAAAGGCGAAGTAAAAGACGTACCAGTAGGTTATGGTCAAAATTACTTAATAAAAAATAATTTTGCTGTTGAAGCAACTCCAGGTAATATGAAACAATTAGAACAACAAAATAAACGCCAAGAAGAGTTGAAACAACAAGAAATAGATGATGCAAAAGCACTTGCAGAAAAATTAAAAGAATTAGAAGTTGAAATTTCTGCTAAAACAGGTGAAGGTGGTAAATTGTTTGGTTCAGTAAGTACTAAACAAATTACACAAGCATTAGAAAAACAACACCAAATTAAAGTAGATAAACGCAAAATGGACTTACCTAATGGCATTCATAGTTTAGGTTATACAAATGTTCCTATTAAACTTCATAATAAAGTTTCTGGAACATTAAAAGTACATGTTGTTGAAGCTTAAGTAATCCATTAAAATGGTCGGTATTTGATTTACCGACCTATTTTAATGCGTTATAATAAAAAATATTAAAAACGGAAAGGAGTAATCAGTATGGATGGTATGGATAATATGATGAATGCGAAACAAATGCCCCATAGTATAGAGGCTGAACAATCTGTTATCGGTGCAATCTTGATTGATCCTGAACTGATTAACTCAACAGGTGAAACATTAATACCTGAAGCTTTCTATCGTGCAAATCACCAACATATCTTTAGAGCAATGTTGATGTTAAGTGAGCAGAATAAAGAAATTGATTCGGTAACACTGATGGATGAGTTAGCAGCTGAATCTTTGTTAGAAGAAGCGGGTGGCCCAGCATACTTAGCTGAATTAGCAAACAATGTCCCAACAACTAGAAATATTCATTTCTACATAGATATAGTGTTTAAACATGCAGTGAAACGTCAATTGATTCGTGTAGCAGATAGTATCGCTGAAGATGGGTATAATCCAGAGCTTGATTTAGAATCGTTGCTAGGTGACGCAGAAAAAAGAATATTAGAAATTTCTGCTTCAAGAGGTACAGAAGGATTCAAAGACATAAAAGATGTCTTAAGTATAGTATTTGATAATGCTGAGCAACTAGACCAAAACAGTGGTCAAACGCCAGGAATACCAACAGGATATAGAGATTTAGACCAAATGACAGCAGGATTTAACCGCAATGATTTAATTATTATTGCTGCACGTCCTTCTGTCGGTAAGACTGCCTTCGCATTAAATATTGCTCAACAAGTAGCAACACATCAAGATCTATACTCTGTTGGAATCTTCTCACTTGAAATGGGTGCAGACCAGCTGGCAACACGTATGATTTGTAGTACGGGTAATGTTGATTCAAATAGATTGCGTACAGGTTCTATGACAGAAGAAGACTGGAGCAGATTTACAGTTGCAGTAGGTAAGCTGTCTCGTACAAAAATATTTATTGATGATACACCAGGTATTCGTATAACGGATATTCGTGCAAAATGTCGTAGACTGAAACAAGAGCATGGATTAGATATGATTGTAATTGACTACTTACAGTTAATTCAAGGTAGCGGTTCACGAAGTTCGGATAACAGACAACAAGAAGTATCTGAAATATCTCGTATGCTTAAAGCAATAGCAAGAGAATTAGAGTGTCCAGTTATCGCATTAAGTCAGTTATCTCGTGGCGTTGAGCAAAGACAAGATAAGAGACCGATGATGAGTGATATTCGTGAATCAGGTTCTATTGAGCAAGATGCTGATATTGTTGCCTTCTTGTATAGAGATGATTATTATTCAAGAGGCGGAGAAGACGAAGATGGTGAAGCAGTTGATGCTGGTGCACAAGATGATAATGGTGAAATAGAAATTATCATTGCTAAACAACGTAACGGTCCAACCGGCACAGTTAAACTGCATTTCATGAAACAATATAACAAATTCACAGATATCGATTATCAACATGCAGGAATGGAATTTGGATAAAAAAGTTTTTTAGCTCAAAGACGTACATTTATAGAACTTTCTATTATAATGTACGTCTTTTGTTTTGTGTAAAGACACTATTATTTCTTTATGTTTGTGTTTTTATAGTTAGTGATTTTGGTTTAAAACCTTTTAATTACTATGGTTAAGGCGTTTATTAGACATTGTGATGTGATTACAAAATGTAAAAAAACACTCATAACTAATGTTCGTTTTTAGTTTGCAATTTAGTTATAGGACTGATAGAATACTTAATGGTTAATGAGAAAAAGCGGAGGTGCTCACATGTCATCAATCGTAGTAGTTGGGACGCAATGGGGAGACGAAGGTAAAGGTAAAATTACAGATTTCTTAGCAGAGGATGCAAACGTTATTGCACGTTTTTCAGGCGGTAACAATGCAGGTCATACAATAAAATTTGATGGAGAAACTTATAAATTACACTTAGTACCATCAGGTATATTTTATAAAGAGAAATCAAGTGTTATCGGTAATGGCGTAGTAGTTGATCCAGTAGCTTTATTAAAAGAATTAGATGCTTTAAACGAACGCGGAGTTGAAACAAACAACTTGAGAATTTCTAACCGTGCACAAGTAATCTTGCCATATCATTTAAAACAAGATGAACTAGAAGAAGAAAAACGCGGTGATAACAAAATTGGTACAACTAAAAAAGGTATCGGTCCAGCTTATGTAGACAAAGCACAACGTATCGGTATTCGTATGGCTGATTTATTAGATAAAGAAACATTTGAAAAGCTTTTAAAAAATAATCTTGAATATAAAAATGAACTATTTGAAAAAATGTTCAATGCTGAAGGTTTCACTTTTGAAGAAATCTTTGAAACATATTTTGCTGCAGGTCAACGTTTGAAAGATTACGTTACTGACACAGCTAAATTATTAGACGATGCTTTCGTAAACGAAGAAAAAGTTTTATTTGAAGGTGCACAAGGTGTTATGTTAGACATCGATCATGGTACTTATCCATTCGTAACTTCAAGTAATCCAATTGCTGGTAACGTTACAGTAGGTGGCGGAGTTGGCCCAACATACGTATCAAAAGTTATCGGTGTATGTAAAGCTTATACATCACGTGTAGGAGACGGCCCATTCCCAACAGAACTATTTGATGAAGATGGTCATCATATCCGTGAAGTAGGTCGTGAATACGGTACAACAACAGGACGTCCTCGTCGTGTAGGTTGGTTTGATTCAGTAGTATTACGTCACTCACGTCGTGTAAGTGGTATTACAGACTTATCAATCAACTCAATTGATGTATTAACAGGACTTAAAACAGTTAAAATTTGTACAGCATATGAAATTGATGGCGTAGAAATTACAGAATACCCAGCAAACTTAAACGAATTAGAACGTTGTAAACCAATCTTCGAAGAACTACCAGGTTGGGAAGAAGACATTACAAGTTGTCGTTCATTAGATGAACTACCAGATAACGCACGTCGTTACTTAGAACGCATCTCTGAATTATGTAACGTGAAAATTTCTATCTTCTCAGTAGGACCAGATAGAAACCAAACAAACTTATTAGAAAACTTATGGAACTAAGTTTTTATATAGATAAAGTAGGAGGCAATTCAGCATATAGCTGAATTGCTTCATTTTTGTTTGGATTAGACGTATTTAGTGTTTCTGGACCGATAAAATAAAATTAGCGGTCCAGAAACGAGAAATACGGACCGATAAAATAAAATACCGGTCCAGAAATGAGAAATACGGACCGATAAAAATAAATAGCGACCCGGAAATTGAAAATACAGGCCGATAAAATAAAATAGCGACCCGAAAACGAGAAATACAGGCCGATAAAAATAAATAGCGACCCGGAAATCGAAAATACAGGCCGATAAAAATATTTATCGGCCTGTAAATTTCATAATATATTAATCACTACATAAAATTGAAATAAAAAAGCACAAGAACTCAATTTGTAAGAACTACTATGACTGTCGGCATGAATCTCGACCATCTACTATGTAACTAACAATTCTTTAGACTACCCGCTCACATAGATGTCTAAAAAAACGATAGTGTAATCATTAATTCTCATGCGTTTTTATTCAATTTGTTAATGGATTTCTCTCTTTTTAAAGCGTCCACCTTTTACTTCGCTAACATCTCCTATTGATAGGAATGCTGTATTATCTATTTCTGTAACGATATCTTTTAATTTAGATTCTTCTAATCGTGTGATTACGCAGAACACTACTTTTTTATCTTCTCCTGTATATGCGCCTTCTCCATTAAGATATGTAACACCTCTACCTAGACGGTCGTTGATTGCTTCTCCTATGTCTCGATATGTATCACTGATTATCCATACTGCTTTAGATTCATCAAATCCTTGTACTGTTACGTCAATCATCTTAGCTGCTATAAAATATGCGATAACCGAAAACATAGCTGACTCCCAATTGAATACAAAGCCTGCAGCTGTGAATATGAAACAGTTAATAAGCATCACGATTTCTCCGACTGAAAACGGTGCTTTACTACTTATCAATATTGCACTGATTTCTGAGCCGTCTAAAGATCCACCATATCTAATAACTAGACCGACGCCTAGTCCTATAATTGCCCCTCCGAAAATAGTAACTAGAAATGTCTCTTTGATAAAAGGGTCAAAATGATGTAAATAAGCAGTTGTAATTGATAAGACTGTTATGGCATATATTGTTGAAATCGTGAATGTTTTACCAATTTGTTTATAACCTAAAAAGAAAAAGGGGATATTTAGTAAGAATATAAATAGCCCGAGCTTCAAATTTGTTAAATGGCTTAAAATAATCGCAATCCCTACAATTCCTCCATCGAGTAATTTGTTTGGTACTAGGAATAGTTCTAACCCAACACCCATTAAAACACTCCCGATTGTGATAAAAATGAACCGTTTAAGGATTTCTCCTTTACTTAATTTACGGTGTCCTTTTTTAATAACTTGCGCTTGCTCCATATCATCATCCCTTTTTATTACTTCTATTTTATATTATATAAAAAATTT
The DNA here is from genome assembly GCF_022386495.1 of Mammaliicoccus sp. H-M34. Lineage (NCBI taxonomy): Bacteria > Bacillati > Bacillota > Bacilli > Caryophanales > Staphylococcaceae > Mammaliicoccus > Mammaliicoccus sp. H-M34. The sequence continues at coordinate 40,907 of NZ_JAJNIK010000005.1, read as the reverse complement.
AAAATAAAATCTTGTCTTCTGTATAATAGTCATGCTATAATCAATCTTGTGTCTAATATAGGCCCCTTGGTCAAGCGGTTAAGACACCGCCCTTTCACGGCGGTAACACGGGTTCGAGTCCCGTAGGGGTCACCATCTAAATTAAATACATATAAGGTCCCGTGGTGTAGCGGTTAACATGCCTGCCTGTCACGCAGGAGATCGCGGGTTCGATTCCCGTCGGGACCGCTTTTAATGCTTATCGTAATAACGATAAGCATTTTTTTGTTGTTCAATTATAGAATAACATCAAACAATAGAATTAATGGACAAATAGTGTTAAATTATAGTATAGGATATCATGCACAATTGTGTGCTTGAAGATACTTATTTTCAAAAAGAAATGAGGTAAATAGCATGGCTAGAAAAATAGTAGTCGTTGATGATGAAAAACCAATTGCAGATATACTTGAATTTAACTTAAAAAAAGAAGGTTATGATGTTTATTGCGCGTATGACGGTGATGACGCAGTAGATTTAATATATGCAGAAGAACCAGACATAGTGCTCTTAGATATTATGTTACCAGGTAGAGATGGCATGGAAGTATGTCGAGAGGTTCGTAAGAAATTTGAAATGCCAATCATTATGTTAACAGCTAAAGACTCAGAAATTGATAAAGTTTTAGGTCTTGAGCTTGGTGCAGATGATTATGTAACTAAACCATTTTCAACACGTGAATTGATTGCGCGTGTTAAAGCGAACTTGCGTAGACATTATTCTCAACCTACTCAAACTGAAGATGAAGAAACAAATGAAATTGTTATTAAAGATATTACAGTATACCCGGATGCATATTCAATTAAAAAACGTGGTGTGGATATCGAATTAACACATCGTGAGTTTGAATTATTCCATTATTTAGCTAAACATATTGGACAAGTTATGACGCGTGAACACTTACTTCAAACAGTGTGGGGTTATGATTACTTCGGTGATGTGCGTACTGTAGACGTGACAATACGTCGACTACGTGAAAAAATCGAAGACGATGCATCTCACCCAGAATATATCGTTACACGTAGGGGTGTGGGTTATTTCCTACAAACTCAAGAGTAGGCTGATCATATGAATTGGCTAAAGAAATTTCAGTCCTTACACATTAAACTTGTCGTCATTTATGTTTTATTAATCATTATTGGTATGCAAATTATCGGTTTATATTTTACAAATAGCCTTGAGAAGGAACTGACACGTAACTTCAAGACGAACATTGAACAACACGTGAAACAGATTAATTACAACATAAAGAAAACGTACAATTCAGAAGATCCTAATCGGAACTTCCAAAAAGAGATACAAAGTATATTAGATGACTACGCAAACCGAACTGAAATTGATGAGATTAGGTTTATTGACCAAGATCAAATCATCGTTGCGACATCTAAAGCTACAAATCAAAATACCGTCAATCAAAAAGTAAACGATAGCTCTGTAAAAAAGGCGTTATCATTAGGCAAAGCAAATGATAAAATCGTTTTGAAAAATGATTCCTCGGATAGTAACCGAGTATGGATTAAAAATAAACCTGTTGAATACGAAGGTAAAGTTGTCGGGGATATTTATGTAGAATCAGATATTGATTCTGTATATGAACAGTTAAACAACATTAACCAAATTTTCATTATAGGTACAGCAATCTCATTATTGATCACAATTGTGCTCGGTTTCTTTATTGCGAGAACAATTACGAAACCAATATCAGATATGCGTAACCAAACTTTAGAAATGTCTAAAGGTAACTATACACAGCGCGTTAAAATATATGGGAATGATGAAATTGGCGAACTTGCACTTTCATTCAATAATTTATCGAAGCGTGTACAAGAAGCTCAAGCGAATACTGAAAGTGAGAAACGACGACTTGATTCAGTTATTACACATATGAGTGATGGTGTATTAGCGACAGACAGACGTGGTCGTGTACGTATTATCAATGAAATGGCACTTAAAATGTTAGGTTTAGAGCGTTCAGATGTAGAAGCTAAACATATACTAGACATTCTCAATATTGATGATAATTATTCATTAGATGATTTGCAGGAGAATAATGATAGCTTCATTATTGATGTAAACGAAGAAGAAGGCATAATCGCTCGTGTTAACTTCAGTACAATCATACAAGATACAGGCTTTATAAATGGTTATATTGCGGTATTACACGATGTTACTGAACAACACATTCTAGAAAATGAACGACGCGAATTTGTTGCGAATGTTTCACATGAATTACGTACGCCATTAACATCAATGAGAAGTTATATAGAAGCACTAGAAGAAGGGGCTTGGCGTGATCCAGAAGTTGCGCCAACATTCTTAAATGTTACGCGTGAAGAAACAGATCGTATGATTCGTTTAGTTAACGATCTCTTACAACTATCTAAAATGGATAGCTCAAGTGATCAGATGAATTCAGAGTTGATTGACTTTAATATGTTCATTAATAAAATTATTAATAGACATGAAATGACTCAAGGTAAGAATGTAACGTTTATACGTGATATACCTGTTAAAGGATTATTTGTTGAAATCGATCCTGATAAAATGACTCAAGTGTTTGATAATGTAATTACAAATGCGATTAAATATTCTCAAGAATCTCATAAACGTGTAGAGTTTCATGTGAAACAAAATACGTTATATAACAGAATGACGATACAGATTAAAGATAATGGTATTGGTATTCCAGTTAATAAAGTTGATAAAATATTTGATCGATTTTATAGAGTAGATAAAGCAAGAGCACGTAAGATGGGCGGCACTGGATTAGGTTTAGCGATTACTAAAGAAATCGTAGAAGCACATAAAGGTAGAATATGGGCGAATAGTAAAGAAGGTCAAGGCACATCCATTTATATTACTTTGCCATGTGAATTCATAGAAGATGAGTTTGGTGATTGGGATGCGTAATAGAGAAGTTATTAAATCTGTTATTCTCATAATTCTCGTTCTAATTAGTGTGTTTATGACATACCGTGTATGGACATTTACACCTGAATTGACTGACTTGGAAACGGATGTTAATGCTGATACACCTTCTATTGGACCTAAGATTAGTAAGCCTATCGATAGTGTGATTATGCCTTTTAGAATGATTAATCGTAATGGTACGGACGTGAAAGGGACGTCTAATATGAAAGATATCAAAAAGGTAACGGATCAAATGTTGAGTAAAGAAGTTAAGAAGGTAGATGTCTTAAGTAGCGAATCAGTTGTACAACTTGAAGATTTATCTGAACGCTATACAATTTTAGACTTCCCTGACAGTGTCCCTAGTGAAATGTATTTGAATCAAGTATTAGGTATGAATATGAGTTATTATCCTAGTGTTAATTTTGATAGAATTTTAGTAGATACGAAGTCAACAAATGAAGCGAATGTTTATTTGTTAAGTGAGAATAAGCAAAAAGCAGTAAAGCTACAGACAACGATGAAAAGTCATAAATTTGATCAAATGAATAAAGAAGTTGCGAAAGATTTAAAACCTTATACAGGCATTATTACGAATGAAACAACGACGAATGAAATTAATCAAATTTATGCACCTGAAAATGCTTATAGTATGAATGTATATCGTTATGTGTCTAACAAAATATCTGTTTCTGACTTAAATGATGTCATTCTTGGAGATTCTGTTATTGCGCGCAGTAACGAAGATCAAGTTTCAACGTATAATAATAACACGGGTATTTCTACAGTAAACGAAGAGAAGCAAACATACCGTTATACAAATTTATCCGAAGATGAAAATCAGCAAAAAGATATTTCTAAATCTATTACGAATTCATTTAAATTTATTAATGAACATGCAGGGTATACAGATGAATTCCGATTATTTAATACAGATCAAAAGACAGGTAAAATAGATTACCAAATGTTCTTAAACAACTACCCAGTATTTAATGATGATAAGTTATCTTCAATCGAAGCTGTGTGGGGTAGAAATGCTATTAATGAATACAACAGAGGCTTAATTACAACTGGTGTAGCTGTGCCATCTAAAAAAGAAGCAGATGAATTACCTTCATCTGAAGAAGTTAGATATGGTTTAGCTTCTAATGGAGAAATAGATTTCAATAAAGTTACGAATATGGCAATTGGATATGATTTATCATTACCAAATGATGAACTTGATAACTTACAAGATACAATTGAATTCACGCCAAAATGGTACATTAAATATGACGATGAATGGAAAAGATACGAGAATGGAGGGCTAGCTTAATGGATTGGAAACATGCCAAGTCACTCTTCATTATTGTGTTCATTCTAATCAACATTGGATTAGTCGTTGTTTACTTTAATAAAGTGAACAACTCGATAGTCCAAGAATCTAATGCACAATCAGAGGTAAACTTTTCAAAAGAAGGAATAGATATTCCACAGTTACCAGATTATAAAAATAAAGAAATGCAAGCTATAACAGGAAGCAGTAAGTCATTTAATGCGGATGAGCTTGAAGGTGTGTATTCATTAACTGAAAAAGACACACAGATTAATAAAGATATAAATGTAGATCTAGATAAAGATAGTAAACAAGAATCGTTCAAAAACTTTATCAACAAAGAATCTTTTAAAGGTAAAGAATATCAATATCAGAACAATAACTCGAATAAAAATAAAGTAGTCTACGAACAAAATTATGAAGATTTGCCAATACTAAATAATAGTAAAGGTCAAATCGTCTTTGAAATGGAAAACGGTAAAGCAAATAAATATACACAAACATATTTAGATAAACTTAAACCTGGTAATGGAGATAATAACAATAAGCAAAAAATTGTGAACGCTAAGACAGCTTTAGAAACATTGTATTACAACACGTACCTAAAAAAAGGTGATAAAGTAGAATCCGTGAGATTAGGTTATTACAGTGTCGTTAAAGAAATTGGAGGACAAGTACTAGTACCTTCATGGGAAGTGAAAATTAAATCCGAAGAAGACGGCAAAAGTAAAACAAAAGTATTGTACATCGATGCAATCAAACCTGAATCAACCGTACTAGAAGAATCTTAAGAGAAGCAGTAATTAAAGGAGATGAACACTTGTGATCGCAATGAGCGTACTCGCAAGTGGCAGTACAGGAAATGCCACTTATATAGAATCAGATAATGGAAGCCTACTCGTAGACGCTGGATTAACAGGTAAAAAATTAGAAGGCCTGTTTCAACAAATAGACCGTAATATCAGCGACTTAGAAGGCATCTTAGTAACCCACGAACATATCGATCACATAAAAGGATTAGGTGTGCTTGCAAGAAAGTATAAATTACCTATCTATGCCAACAAGAAGACTTGGCAAATGATAGATGATAAAGATAAAAATATACCACTTGATCAAAAGTTCAACTTTGAACCATATGAAACAAAGACATTAGCAGGTATTGATATTGAATCATTCAGTGTGTCACATGATGCAATAGATCCACAATTCTACATCTTTAATCATGACTATAAGAAATTAACAATGATTACAGATACAGGATATGTATCAGACAGAATGAAAGGTATGATACATGGAAGTGATGCATTTGTATTTGAAAGCAATCACGATGTAGATATGTTAAGAATGGGTAGATACCCATGGAAGACCAAACAACGTATATTAAGTGATATGGGTCACGTATCAAACGAAGATGCAGCACATGCTATGTGTGATGTTATAACAGGAAGTACGAAGCGTATTTATCTATCTCACTTAAGTCTAGATAACAACATGAAAGACTTAGCAAGAATGAGCGTAGGACAAGTATTAAATGAAAATGATATAGATACAAATAAAGAAGTCATATTGTGTGACACAGATAAAGAAAAAGCAACACCAATATATTATATATAAACAAAAGATATCCTCAATTTCAGAATTGGGGATATCTTTTTAGTTTGTGCACATATATACCCACAGTTATACACAACTGTCCACAATCTGTGTATAAGTAAGCAGGTTATCCACTGATTTGTCCACAATGTATATAATTCAGTGGATAAATCACAACAAAATGTATAAAAATAAACAACTAAATATTAAGAAAACATTCACAAATTTTCGATTGTTGATATAATAAGAAATAAAACTGTGTATAAGTTAATAACTTGTGGATAACTTTTAAGTTAATGAATAAAGGTGGATAATGATGAAAATAACAATCATAACAGTCGGTAAACTAAAAGAGAAATACTGGAAACAAGCCGTCGAAGAATATAATAAAAGACTAGGTGCTTATACCAAGACCGAATTAATCGAAGTAGCAGACGAAAAAGCACCAGACAATATGAGTGAAAAAGACATAGAAATCGTGAAGGAAAAAGAAGCGGATCGAATCATGTCTAAAATCAAACAAGACAGTTACGTTATTACCCTGGAAATACAAGGTAAAATGCTCACAAGCGAACAACTCAGTAAAGAAATAGATAGTCTGATGACAAGAGGAAACTCACACATCACATTTATCATCGGCGGATCAAACGGATTACATAGCAAAGTATTACAACGCAGCAACTACGCACTATCATTCAGCAAAATGACATTCCCACATCAAATGATGAAAGTCGTGTTGATGGAACAAGTATATAGAGCATTTAAGATAATGCGAGGGGAAAGTTATCATAAGTAGGTGGGAATTATTAGTTATAATGTTTAATAGTGATATGAGAGGACTGATTAAATGATTAGTGAAATTATACTTCCGCAAGATCGATTTTTAGATGTAAGGCTTACAAATCTGAAACGAAAAAACTTTATTTATGGGAAAAATGGAACTGGAAAAAGTTCAATTACACATGAAATTCTGAAGCAGTATTCAGAAAGTCATACTGTTCTTGTATTTCAAGGATTTCAAAGTGTTATTGCAGAAAATGGTAAATTAAACGCAATATCTTTGGGAGATAAAAATTCAGAATTGCAACCTCAAATTGATAGTCAAAATGAACTAGTTAAGAAATTGTATGAAGACTTAACGTATTTAAACGAAACCAATGACAATACTTTAGCAAAATTAAAAAAATCTAAAGAGAAAAGTAGAGAGTTAGAAAGAAAAGTTGAAAATTTTTACAAAAAAGCAGCTAGCAGGATAAAAAATGAGCACTCGGAATGGACAGGTATAAAATATGATAAAAATGATTTTGAAAAAGATATTAATTTTTCTAATTCCTTGAGTGATAAAGAAATAATAGAATTAAAAAAAAATGAAAAGCAAACTACTATGGATAATATAAAAAGAACTTATATCAATGATGTTAAAGCTGGAGACTTTTTAGATTCTGTAAATCACATTATTACAGTGAATATTACAGAGTCAGCAGTTTTAAACTTTCAATCAAAAGAAAAGAGGAATTGGGTAAAAGAAGGATTGTATTTACATAAAGAAGGAGAACTATGCGCTTTCTGTGGTTCAAAAGTAAATAAGAGACGATTGGAAGAGTTAAATAGCTACTTTAATGATGAAATGAAAGGGTTAGAAAAAAAGATAGATGATGAAGTATTGAAAATTAATAATAAAAAAATAGAAGTGGAAAATATCAAAAAAATAGATAGTAACAACTTTTATCCAAATTTTCATTCTGAAATAGATAAGCTAAATTTAGAAATAATGGATATAAAAGATAATTATACTAAATATTATGAATTGATGCTTCAAGCACTTAAAGAAAAAAAAGAGAATATTTTTTTACCTTTAAAAAAGTTGATAATAGATACTCCTTCTGATTTTAGTGGAATAATACAAAAAAATAATGATTTATTTGCAAAAAATCTACACTTTAATGATAATTTAGAAGAAATAAAAAAAGAGGCACAAAGGAAACTCAAACTCAATGAAGTATCAAGGGAACTTAATGAAAACGATTATTTCGAAATGAAAAAGAAACTTGATGAACTTCAAAACCATGAAAAAGAAATGCAACAAAATTTTGATAATCAACAAAATAAACTATCAAATGAGGAGCAGAAGTTGAAAGAATTGATATCCAAAACAGTTGATGAAAGTAAGGCCGCAGAGAATATAAATAAGTTTTTAATAAATTTAGGAAATCAATCTTTTACATTAATTAATGTAAAAGAAGGTGAACAAAAAGGGCAATATAACATAAAAGGTCACGATAATGTACCTAGGGATATTGAAACATTGAGCACGGGAGAGAAAAATATAGTAGCATTTCTTTGGTTTATTTCTAAATTAGAAGATAATGATATAGAAACCAAAGATAACACAATAATTATTTTTGATGATCCGATGAATAGTAATGATGATACAGTACAATATTTAATAATCACTGAACTTCAAAAATTACTTAGGAACATTGGAAAAAGGCAAGTATTTATTCTTACACATAATGTACATTTTTATTTAAATACTAGATATCAATGGTGGAATGGTTCTTCAAAGTCTAATTACGATAAAACTACTTATCATTTAATTAAAAATGGTGTTAAGACTCAAGTTAGTCGTATAGACAATAAAGATGATGATTTGAAAACTAGCTATGACTCGCTGTGGTCTGAAGTTAAATGGCTTAATAGTTATAAAAAGCCAGATATGATGCTAAATCCTTTAAGGAGAATCTTTGAAACATATCAAAAATTTAATAAAATAGAAGATATGTTTTACAATGATACTGAGGCCAGTAAATTATTTAATGTAAATTCTCATTCAATAGATGATTTTGAGGCAGATTTAAATGGTAAAAACGAAGTAGAACTTATGAATAAAGTAAAAAGAATATTTTATGATTTAGGTGCAGAAGAACATTTTAATCATTATTGGAAATGAGTTTTTATTAAGGAGAATAAGTATGATTACAGGAATAATGAAAAACAAAATAGATCGTATATGGACGATACTATGGACAGAGGGAAGCACAAATCCTTTAACTAACATTGAACAATTAACTTATCTAATCTTTATGAAAGGTCTTGATGAATCTGAACTTGAAAAAGAAAAAGATAACGAACTTTTGGGTATAAACGATTATATAGGTATATTTCCCAGAGATAAACAACATATTAGATGGAATAGTTTTAAAAATTTAGGTGATGCTCAACAAATATATTCGATTATTCAAAATGAAGCATTTCCTTTTATAAAATCACTTGGCGGTAAAGAGGAATCAGCATTTTCTGTGTACATGAAAGAAGCTATATTTCAAATAAATAAACCTGCTACATTACAACGAATTATAAGTATAATTGATGAATTACCTACTGAAGATAATGATACTAAAGGGGATATATACGAATATTTACTTTCTAAACTTGCTCAATCTGGAACAAATGGTCAATTTAGAACACCACGTCAAATTATAGAGATGATGGTAGAATTAATGCAACCGAAACCAGAAGATTCAATTATTGATCCAGCTATGGGAACTGCAGGTTTTTTAGTACAAGCTAGTGAATACTTAAGAAAGCATCACGATGACTTATTTAATATTCATTCACTTAATGAACATTTCCATAAGTCAATGTTCTTTGGTAATGATATGGATAATACAATGTTACGCATTGGTGCAATGAATATGATGTTACATGGTGTGGACGAGCCACAAATATCTTATCGAGATTCCCTATCTGAAGATAATGTTGAGCGTGATAAATATACTTTAGTACTTGCCAATCCTCCATTTAAAGGTTCATTAGATTATGAGTCTGTATCTAATGATTTATTAACAATAGCTAAAACAAAGAAAACAGAATTATTATTTCTCAACTTATTCTTGAGAATATTAAAACCGGGAGGTCGAGCGGCAGTTATAGTACCTGATGGTGTGCTATTTGGTTCATCAAAAGCACATAAAGATGTCCGTAAAGCCATTGTTGAAGATAATAAATTAGAAGCTATTATAAAAATGCCTAGTGGTGTATTTAAACCATATGCAGGTGTTTCCACGGCAATATTAATTTTTACAAAGACTAATGATGGTGGGACGGATAATGTGTGGTTCTATGATATGAAAGCTGACGGATATTCTCTTGATGACAAACGTTCACCAATTAAAGAAAATGATATTCCAGATATTATAGAGCGTTATCATAATATTGATAAAGAATTAGAAAGAAAACGTACTGATAAATCTTTCTTTGTATCGTTTGAAGAAATTAAAAAGAATGATTGGGACTTATCTATCAATAAATATAAGGAAATAGAATACGAGAAAAAAGAATATCGTAAACCATCTTCTATCATAGAAGATATAAAAAAAGCAGAAAATGATATTATAAATAGTGTTAGAACATTGGAGGACTATTTAAATGAAAACAGTTAGACTTGGCGATTATGTGAATATTCGTACTGGAAAGCTTGATGCTAATGCAAGTGATGAAAATGGAGAATATCCTTTCTTTACATGTTCAATTAAGCCATTAAGAATAGATTCATATTCATATGATTGTGAGTGTGTACTTGTAGCAGGGAATGGAGATTTAAATGTAAAATATTACAACGGTAAGTTCGATGCTTATCAAAGAACATATATAATACAAACAAAAGATAAAAGTATTTTAGATGTTAAATTTTTGTATTATTTTATGAGTAAATATATTAGAATATTACGTAATCAGTCAATTGGTGGAGTAATAAAATACATAAAATTATCGAATTTAACTGATGTAAATATTGCTTTACCGGATATTGATTTACAAAAAAAATATGTTGAAATTGTAGACTTAACAAAAGAAACACTATTTCATACGCAACAACAAGTAAATTTATTTGATGAATTAGGAGAAAGTTTATTTATTGATATGTTTGATGATATATTAATTTCAAGTAATAATTTGGTTTTGTTTAATGAAATAATAAGTATAGATACAAATAGTACAAAGAACTTCGAATTTTATTCAGAATTCCCTCATGTTGGTATTGAAAATATAGAAAAACAAACTGGGAAATTAAAAAATTTAAAAAAAGTAAAAGATTCTAATTTAAAAAGTATTAAATATATATTTAATGAGAATCATATTATATATAGCAAAATACGACCTTATCTAAACAAAGTTGCTATGCCAAACTTCTCTGGATTATGTAGTTCTGATGCTTATCCTCTAGTAGTTGATGAAGATTTTACTAATAAAATCTTTATAGGTCATTTGTTGAGACAAGATATATTTCTAAATTATATTGAAAAAAATAGCACAAGAACTAATATTCCAAAAGTAAATAAAGCACAACTTAACAATTTTTCTTTTAATCTTCCTCCTTTATCTTTACAGAACGAATTTGCTGAGAAAATTGAAAAAATCGAAAAACTTAAAAAGCAATGTCAAAAAAGTTTGAAATACTGTGAAGAATTGTATGAAACAATGCTACATAAAGCGTTTAATGGTGATTTATTTAATTAATAATTTGTCTATTTAATTAATAAAGGAGTAATTAGATGAGAAACTTTGATTTTATTGTACAAAAGAAAAAATATAAAGATTTTGCACATAATTGTTTGGAAGCAGAGCAATCATTAATGATAAGCCCAAGTTCCTGTGCGATGTTGACACGTCGTGCACTTGAATTGGCTGTAAAGTGGGTGTATCGATTCGATGACGATGTGAAGGTTCCTTATCGGGATAATCTATCGAGTTTAATCCATAATAGATCATTTATTGAAATTATTGATGGCGATTTATTACCAATGATTAAATTTATTATTAAATTAGGTAACTCAGCTGCACATACTAGTGTTCAAATTACGCGTGATGAAGCTATATTATCATTAAACAATTTATTTCAATTTATTTCATGGATTGATTACTGTTATTCAGATAAATACACAGCAGGAGAATTTCGTGAAAATATTCTTCCAAAAGACGGACTTAAATCTAGTGTTGGGCCTGAATCCACTATCAATTATGAAGTGACAATGGGTAGGAAAGATAAACCATTAATTGAACAACGTGAAAAAGACTATCAAATTAGAAAAGATGTTTCTAATCAGCGTCATGAACATAGTGAATTTTATGACTTTGAAGTAGCTACACCAACTGAAATGGATACACGTAAAATTTATATAAATTTAGATTTAAAACTTGCCGGTTGGGTCTTTAATCGTAATATGCAAGCAGAGTATCAAGTTCAAGGAATGCCAAATAAATCTGGAAAAGGATATGTAGATTACGTATTGCGAGGAGATAACGGTAAAATTATTGGATTAGTAGAAGCTAAAAGAACAACTAAGACACCTGAGGCAGGCAGACAACAGGCCGTATTATACGCTAATTCTATAGAAAGAGAACAAGGATTAAGGCCAGTAATATTTTATACAAATGGTTTTAGAACATTTATATTACATGATGATTATCCTTCTCGCGAAGTTTCTGGATATTATACTAAAGATGAACTTGAATTATTAGTTCAAAGACGAACTACAAAGAAACCTCTAATAAATTATGAAATTAACAACGACATTACAAATAGATATTATCAAAAAGAAGCAATAGCAAATATATGTGATGCTTTAATGAATAAACAGAGAAAAAATTTATTAGTAATGGCTACTGGCAGTGGAAAAACACGTACTGCTATTTCGATTGTAGATGTATTGAGAAAAAATAATTGGGTGAAAAACGTGCTTTTTCTTGCCGATAGAACAGCTTTGGTTAGACAAGCAATGAGAAGTTTTAATTCGTTGTTGCCAGATTTATCAATGTGCAATCTTTTAGACAAAAATGCTGATCCTGAAAGTAGTCGTATGGTGTTTTCAACGTATCCCACAATGATGAATGCTATTGATAATATAAAATCAAAAGACGGTGAACGTTTATTTACGGTTGGTCATTTTGATTTAATAATCATTGACGAATCACATCGTAGTATTTATCAAAAATATCAAAGTATCTTCGATTACTTTGATAGTATGTTAATAGGGTTAACAGCAACTCCGAAAGACGAAGTAGATCGTAATACTTATTCGTTATTTGAATTAGAAAATGGGGTGCCTACCTATGCTTACGAATTGAAACAAGCTGTTGATGATGGGTTTTTAGTTGAATATAATACACTAGAATCTAAAACAAAATTTCTTGAAAAAGGCATAATTTATGATGAATTAAGTGAAGAAGAAAAACAAGAATATGAAGATATGTTTGATGAAGAAGATTTAAGAGATATCGATAGTAGTGAAATAAATGAGTTTTTATTTAATGCAAATACTATCGATAAAGTAATTGAATCATTATTAGAGAATGGATTAAAAGTTGAAGGTGGAGATAAATTAGGTAAAACTATTATCTTTGCCAAAAGCCACAAACATGCGATGGCAATCAAGGAAAGATTTGATGTGAGGTATCCTAATTTAGGAAGTCACTTTGCTGAAGTTATCGATAATACAATAAATTATCATCAAGACTTAATAGATAACTTCTCAGTAGTCGATAAATATCCTCAAGTTGCAATTTCTGTAGACATGCTCGATACCGGTATTGATGTGCCAGAAGTCGTAAATCTTGTTTTCTTTAAAAAGGTACGTTCTAAGACAAAATTCTGGCAAATGATTGGTAGGGGTACAAGACTTTGCGAAAATTTATATGGACAAGGTATTGATAAAGAGAGGTTCTTAATATTTGATTGGTTGAACAATTTTGAGTTTTTCAGAGTGAATCCCATTGGTGTGGAATCTACAATAGGATTAAATTTAACGCAACGCATTTATAATATGCGTTTAGATATTGTTCGAGAACTACAAGATTTAAAATATCAAAAAGAACATTTACAAACTTATAGAAAATCACTCATAAATGATTTGAGCAGAGAAGTAAACTCTTTAAATCAAGAAAGTTTTAGAGTTAAGCAAAATATTCAGTATGTAGATAAATATCGAAATAAAGATAATTGGAATGCTTTAGCTGTTCTTGAAACTAATGAAATAAAAGATCGTGTTACACCATTAATTGAAGCAAAAGAAGAAGAGGAGTTAGCTAAACGATTTGACTTGTTAATATTAACAATTGAACTTGCAGTTTTAGCTTCAAATAATGCATCTGCTCCAATTAAAAAAGTAATGAGAACAGCAAAAGAATTATCTAAATTAGGTACAATTCCCCAAGTCAAAAAACATTCACAATTAATAATAGATGTTCAAGAGAAGGAATTTTGGGATAATCCTTCAATTAAGAGTTTGGAAGACGTGAGAGATGCTTTACGAGAGTTAATTAAATTTATAGAAAAAGAAAAGAGAAAGATTTATTATACAAACTTTGAAGACGAAGTAATAGAACAAATATCTGGAGAACCTATTTTTGATGTGAATGACCTTAAAAGTTATAAGGAAAAAGTTAACCATTATATAAAAGAACATAAAGATCACGTTGTAGTGTATAAACTATATCATAATAAGCCTCTGACAAATAAAGATATAGAATTGCTAGAAGAAGTGTTATGGAGAGAACTAGGATCTAAAGAGCAATATGAAAAAAATTATCCAGAAAAACCAATTACTGTTTTAGTCAGAGAAATTGTAGGCTTAGATAAACAGGCAGTAAATTATGCTTTTTCTGAATTTTTAACAGAAGGAAGATTGAATTCACATCAAATTGACTTCGTGAAAAAGATTATTGATTATATTTCTCAGAACGGCATATTGGATAAAAAAGAATTACAAAGAGATCCATTTAGGAAATATGGTAGCATTACAAAATTATTTGAAGATAATCAAGATGATGCGCAAAAAATTATTGAGATAATTGATTATATTAACAAAAATACGAAAGTTAATGAATCAAATATGAAAAATATAACTTAGATAAGTATATTTAGTTTAATTTGAAAATAGATAGGTACAATCATCGATGTGATGATTATTAAAACACCACTTGTTAATACGGTGATTAATAGGTGGTGTTCACATGAAAAAGTTTATAGTTATAGGAGACTACACTCTCATGTACTTTTCAAATAGATTCAAAAATTGAAAGGTGTATAATCTAGAAACTACTATTAAATTTTAATGACCACTCTAGAAGTCTGACTTAAAAATATAACTTAATTAATTGTATTTTTTATAAATCAATATGTGATTATTTAGATTGCCAACCAGGTGATATTATTGTGAATGAGAAGAGTTAAAATACTCCTTACTTCTAAAATTAAAAGTTATATTGCAATTAAAAAGAATGACATCAAAGACAGTGGTAATTTAAATGTGTAAAAAATACTTATTATATTAATTGTTTTTGTAATAAATAAAAAGGCTCCTAAATTCTTAGTGAATTAGGGAGCCTTTAATATTATTTTGAAAAAAATGAATTGTTTGAGTTTGCGTTATTCATCATCCTTTCTACTAATTTTTAACACTTCTCACCAAATTATTTTTAGGCCAACCTAAAATAATTTGTCAACAAACAAAAAATGTGTGACAATTGTTAAGAGATTTTTAAGAAAGGGTAAAATAATGTTAAAAATAATAAGAAGCATTAGAATTCGCATGAAGTATTTAGATTTAGGTATTATGTCTTGTTTTATAATTCTAAGTATTATAGGTGTGGTTATGATTTATAGTGCGAGCATGGTAGCTGCTTCAAGAGGAAGTTTAACTAATGGAGTGCCGGTAGAGGCTAATTTTTTTATGAAGAGACAATATATTTTTGTGATTTTAGGATTTATTTTACTTTTAATTATTTGTATGTACTTTAATATCAACGCACTTAAAAATAGTAATATGCAAAAGTTTATTGTTTTGGGAACAATAGCATTACTATTTCTGACATTGATAGTAGGTAAAGAGATCAATGGCTCAAAGAATTGGATTAACTTAGGGCTATTTAGTATTCAAACATCAGAATTTCTAAAGTTAGTGGCTATTTTTTATCTTGCATTTATATTAGATAAACTTCTAACAAATAGGCGAAGTTATCAATTGAAAAATTTGGTTCCACCATTATCTATATTAGGTTTAGGTTTAGTACTTGTATTAATGCAAGGAGATTTAGGTGGAACATTGCTAACATTGGCAATTATTGCCTCTATTTTAATATATTCTGATATTAAAAATAAAATTAAATTGCAGATATTCTCTATAACTTCAGTACCTATAGTGCTATATGTATTTTATACATTGGTTTTTGATTCTAACAATCTATATAGGATGAAGCGTATAAAAGTAGTTTTAAACCCTTTTAAGTATGAAAATGGCGATGGGTATCAGTTAACTAATGCTCTGATATCCATCAGTAATGGTGGAGTGTTCGGCCGTGGATTAGGAAATGGCATTTTAAAATTAGGATATTTACCTGAACCTCATACAGATTTTATATTTACAGTTATTGCTGAAGAGTTAGGTCTTATTAGTGTGATATGCATATTACTTATTTATGGATTTATAATAACGAGAGGTTTGATTTATGCTAATAAAACGAATAATCATTTTTACAAACTTATTTGTGTTGGTGTCGTAAGTTATTTATTTATGCAAATTTTTATAAACTTAGGTGGTATATCAGGACTAATACCATTAACAGGTGTAACTCTACCGTTATTAAGTTATGGTGGATCATCCATGCTGAGCATCAGTATAGCACTAGGAAGTATGCTAGCAGTAATAAGACAAATTAAGAAAGAGAAGTTTATATAAATACAAAAAATATACAAACAAAAATATCAATTTTAATATTTATCATATCATTTTTCTTTCAAATTGAATTTGTTCATAATGAGTTCATATAATAGGTGTTAAATAAGTATATGAAATTTGGAACAAATAAACGAAAGAAGGCATGAACATGAAAGAGAAAAAATATGATATTGTTGTAGTATTTTTATTGATTGGTGTATTTATGGCTGCGCTTGATAACGGGATTATTAGTGCAGCATTAACTACAATTAACCAGTCTTTTGAAATTACGGCTCAGATGGGGTCATGGGGTATTACGATTTATACGTTAGGTATGGCAATATCAACACCTATTGCCGGTAAACTTGCTGATATGTTTGGTCGAAAAAAAGTATTTATTGTTGAAGTGATATTATTCGGGTTAGGATCATTACTTGTGGCACTGAGTCCAAATTATACATTCTTCATCATTGCACGATTAATTCAATCATTTGGTGGCGGGGGTTTGTTTGTAATTGCGAGTTCGCATATTATCTCTGCTTATAAAAAAGAAAAACAAGGAAGCATGCTCGGTGGTCTTGGTGCAATGAATGGTATAGCATCAGTTCTTGGGCCAAACATAGGTAGTTTGCTCATTAATGTTAGTGGAACATGGCATTGGTTATTCTTAATTAATGTGCCAGTAGCAATTATGATTGTTATCTTTATGATGATCAAAATGCCTGAAACACAAGAGAAAGTTAGAACTAAAATTGATAAATATGCAATAATGCTATTCTCATTTTCTACTTTATTAATGATGTTTGCGATTAATAATATTCAAACTGGGAACATCACTGGAAGTATATTTAGTTTGTCAGTTATCGGATTGATTATACTAGCGATTATTGGATATGCCATCATGATTTTAATAGAATATAAAAACGAATCCTCTAATGTAGATTCATTTTTGCCTTACTTTTTATTAAAAAAACCAGCATTTTCAATTACTTTAATCATGGGTGTATTATCTGGAATGTTAATCGGTGCTATTATCTTTATTCCATCATTCGTTGAAAATGTATTACACGTAAGCGCCGCGAATAGTGGTTATTGGATGACACCACTTGCTTTAGCTTCAGGAGTTGGTGCTTCAATGGGCGGTAAAATTGTAGATAAAAAAGGACCAATATTTGCCTTAGTTGTTGCGAGTATTGTAAGTATTATCGGCTATGGTGGCTTAGCACTCTTTACGTATGAAGCCGTTGCGTTTTTTGTATTTTCAATTATTGCAGGACTAGGATTTGGCTTTACAATTGGAGCGCCAATGACGGTATTAGCAACACGCTCAGCAGACTCTAGTAAAAATAATAGCACAGTTATAGGTACTTTATCCGTATCGAGACAAGTAGGTATTACAATTGCACCAACACTATTTGCTACATTTATACAGGTTGGTTTCAGTCAAACGGGAACTAAAATAAAAGAAAACTTAAGTCAAGCACACTTTAATATAAAGGATATACCACATAAATTTATGAATTCAATGCAACCTGATTCAGGTAGTATATCTAAGACACTAGATCAAATTAATCAGATTCCAAATAAAGCAATGAGAGACGCTATTACAAACGGTATTATAGAGGCAACACATTTAGCTTATATGCCAGTATTTTTGACAGCAGCAATTGCATCAATGATTATTTTGATACTTGTTATTGTCTTTAAAAAAGAATTTAAATATTAATGTTCAAAGCCTGTACTATCATAATAAGAATATCTAAATTGTTTTGAATACTTCAATATTCGTATATAATCATATTAAATACTAGAATTGAGGTTTTCAAAGTGAAGAAATTATTCATTTTAGGCGTGTGTTTAATAGCTTGTGTTATCATAATTGGCTTTATATTTTTAGACGTAAATCAACAAACACATTCAGATAAACAGCAACATACGAAACAGACTGGACATGCTAAGTTTGTTAGTAACCAAACACCTACTTTATTTCTACATGGATATTCAGGTAGTGCTAACTCTGTAAAATTTATGGTAAATGAAGCAAAGGATAAAGGTGTCACGAAGAATATAATTAAAGCATATGTATCTCAAGACGGAGAAGTTCAACTTAAAGGAAAATGGGCGAAAGATGCAATTAATCCGATTGTACAAATTGAATTAGAAAATAATAAGCAAGGATATTTTGATGTAAATGCTAAGTGGATTAAAAATGTATTAACGAGTTTACAAAATGAATATAACATTAAAAATTTTAACTTTGTAGGACATTCAATGGGAAATTTGTCATTCGCAACGTATATGCTGACATATGGCGATGATCAATCACTACCAAAATTAAATAAACAAGTAAACATTGCAGGCACATTTAATGGCGTATTAAATATGAATGAAAATGTTAATGAAATTAGTGTAGACGCTAATGGCAAACCGAGTCGCATGAATCCACCATATCCTGAATTACGAAAGCTTAAAGAAATTTATAAAGGTAAGCGTATAGAAGTGCTGAATATTTATGGTGATTTAAAAGATGGCACACACTCAGATGGAAGAGTATCCAATAGCTCTTCAAAATCGTTGAAATATTTACTCGGTAATAGCCCTAAAAGTTACCGTGAATCAAAATATGAAGGCCATAACGCACAACACAGTCAATTACATGAAAACAGCGAAGTAGCTGATGAAATAATTAAATTTTTATGGGAAAGATAAAGTGGATAGTACAATCTATCGGAACTGTCCATATATTCCAAACAAAAACACCACGCTTTTTTAAGCGTGGTGTTTTCCATTTCTAATACTTATTGATTGTTGTTAACGTAAGATTCTGGGTTAACTGCATATTCATTACCTACGCCACCTTGCATGCGTTGGAAATGTAAGTGAGGTGCAGTTGAATTACCTGTACTTCCTGATTGACCAATTTGTTGACCTGCTTTAACTTCGTCACCTTTTTGTACATTTAATTTATTCATGTGCATGTACCATTGGTAATAGTCACTGTTTTTTTCTTTAATTGTTACTTGGTTACCGCCACCATAGTTACTCCAACCGCTTTGGATTACAGTACCATCAGCTAGTGAGTATACAGGTGTATTTTCATCCATAGCATAATCTACGCCATAGTGTGCACCGCCGCCATGATATTGACCGTATTCTTGTAATTTTTTATTTTTAGTTAACCAATTTGATGAAGCTTCTGCATTGCCTTCACCTTCATTAGAACTTGCTTTAGAATTGTTATAAGTTGCTTGGTCTTGAGATGCGTTATTGTTATATTGTGTAGTTTCTTGATTGTTATTAGTCGCATTAGAAGTCGTTGAAGTAGCTACATTTTCATTGTTTCTAGCTTCTTGATTTGATTCTGCTGCTTGATCTTCGTTTACATTATTCTCTTGATATCCATTTTGTTCAATAGAATCATTTGATTGAGCAGGATAATTTTCATTATTGTCTGTCTCAAAATAGTAATAATGTGTGATACCACTTGCATCTACTACATAAGATTTATACTCTTTATTATCGAACATAGATTGATTCCAATTGCCATCTAATGTGTGATGGTAATTACCATTACTATCTATTGTATAATAAACACCATTTTCAATACCTGTATAGTTTTGAGTATTTTGTGTAGATACATTATTTTGTTCTGCTGCTTGAGCATCATGTTGAACAATACCCGTAGTTAAAATTCCAATAGTAGCTATTGAAGTTGTTAATAATTTTTTCATTTTAGTAAACCTTCCTTTTTTAAACTATAGAGCTCAATTTATCATGCGTTTAAGAGAAAATAAACACTTGTAATCGATTTGTACTTGCTAATTAAAAAGTTGTAATATTTTTTAAATATTATTACTGAAGTCTGAATTTTTGAATTAAAATTAACTCCTTATTTCGCCTAATATACACGGTTTTAGTGATGATTTTATTAAAACTGAGTATTACAAACAAAAAATCTAAAGCACTTTAAAAGATGCCTTAAACGGAATAAACGTTGGTTTCTAAGGCTTTATTCTGTAATAAGGTGAAATAAATATATTTTAAAAACCAAATTCTACAATTTTTAATCGATAAATGAAAAAAAGCAGTCTTATGAGAAATCTCATAAGACTACTGAGGTAGTTTAAATGATGAGTTGAATAATTGCGACGATGATTAAAATACTAATAATCCATTTCTGTATGATACTTGGGACTTTTTCTCCTAATTTTAAACCTAAGGGCGCGAAAATAATACTTCCTATTATTAAAATTAAAGCTTCTCCAAGAGGAATGTAACCTTGTAAAAGTTTAATAACAAAGGCGCCAATTGAAGAAATAAAAGCAATGATTATACTATTTGCAACAACTGTATTCATTGGTAATTTAAAGACAACTAATAATATAGGAATAATGATAAAGGCCCCACCTGCGCCAACTACACCCGAAATGATACCGACGAAAAGACCGATTATTGCTAATAAAGGATTATTAAAGGCAGTTTGGTCTGGATTAGGTTTCACGTTAATAAACATTAATATTAATGCAAGTAAAGCAATGATTATATACACCATATTTACAAATGAATCATCAAAGAGATTTGCTAAAAAGGCGCCAATCGTACTCCCCGTAATCATTCCTCCACCCATGTAAAACACTAATTTTGGTGAGAATTCTGGTTTTTTTCGTGCTTTCAATGAACCGCTTAAAGTACTGAAAAATACTTGGCTAGAAGTTAGTCCTGATGCTATGTACGCACTATATGAAGGTGCGCCAAGTAAGGGTGGTATTAATAAAATAGCCGGATAAATGACGATAGCACCACCAATGCCTACTAGTCCTGATATAAATCCTCCGAGTATCCCAATGAGTAATATGATAATAACAGTTAAAATGTCCACTATTTACTTTTTACTAATAAGTTGATAGCTTCATTAATTATTTCTTGAGAATCTTCATCGTTTTCATCAACTGATTTTACACATTCTATTAAATTTTCACTAATAATAATACCCATTAAACGTTGTAATGAACTTTTAGAAGCACTAAGTTGAGTTACTACGTCTTTGCAGTGCTTTTCTTCTTCCATCATTTTAACGACACCATTTAATTGACCTTGTATCCTGTTAATACGATTGATCATTTTTTTATCATACTTCATAGATTTGTCCTCCGCTTTTAATTGAATAAAGTCATAATAATGGATAAAAACAAATATGTCAAATACCATGTGGGGTATTTGACAAGGCGTGCATAATGTTTTAGTATACCCCTATAGGTATTTATAGGAGGATATTATGAAAAAATATAATGAAGAGCATATCAACAATTTAAACAAACTAGAACTAGAAAAATTGGGTTCACAAGGTTTACTGATTGACGTAAGGACACAAGAAGAATATGAGATAGGACATATAAATGGTGCTATATTACATCCTTTAGATAAGATTGAATCATTCAATAAAGCCCAAAATGAAACATACTACATATACTGTAAAAGTGGTAACAGAAGTGGTCAGGCTAGTAAATATTTAGCTGAACAAGGTTATGACGTTGTGAATTTAGACGGCGGTTATAAAGCTTTTGAAGAAAAAAACTTCGATGATAGTGTGTTTGAAAGCAATAGAATTATAAATATTAAGGATAATCGTAAAAAATTTAATTATAGTAATTTACAATGTCCAGGTCCTATTGTAAACATCAGCAAAGAAATGAAAAATATTGAAGAAGGTGACCAAATTGAAGTTATGGTAACAGATATTGGATTCCTTAGTGATATTAAGAGCTGGGCAAAACAAACCGGACATACTTTAGTAAAGCTCGATGAAAGCAACAATAGCATTAGAGCAATTATTCAAAAAGAAAAGCCTAAAGAATTAGAGGTAAGTCATACTTCAAATGGTACTACAATCGTACTATTTAGTGGTGAGTTGGATAAAGCAATAGCAGCATTGATTATTGCTAACGGTGCTAAAGCTTCAGGAAGAAATGTAACGATCTTCTTTACTTTTTGGGGGCTTAACGCATTGAAAAAAGATCAAGTACGTAAAGTTAAAAAGAAAGGTATCGCAAAAATGTTTGATTTTATGTTGCCGAAAACACCTTTGAAAATGCCAATTTCTAAAATGAATATGTTCGGTTTAGGAAATATCATGATGCGTTACGTAATGAAAAAGAAAAATGTTGATTCTTTACCATCACTTATAGACCAAGCAATTGATCAAGATATCAAATTAATCGCATGTACGATGAGTATGGATGTTATGGGAATTCAAAAAGAAGAATTAAGAGATGAAGTTGAGTACGGAGGAGTAGGTACTTATATAGGCGATACTGTAAACGCGAGTCATAATTTGTTTATTTAATTAAATTTATTAATATAAGGAGTTTTCATAATGTTTTTCAAACAATTTTACGATAATAATTTATCACAAGCATCTTATTTAGTTGGCTGCCAACGTACAGGAGAAGCACTAATCATTGATCCTGTTCGTGATTTAACGAAATATATAGAAGTTGCAGATGCAGAAGGTTTTACAATTACAAAAGCTACAGAAACACATATTCATGCAGATTTTGCTTCTGGTATTCGAGATGTTGCAGAACGTTTAAAAGCACATATATATGTGTCTGCTGAAGGAGATGATCAACTAAGTTATAAAAATATGCCAGAACAAACACATTTTGTTAAACATAAAGATATTATTCGTGTAGGTAATATTAAATTAGAAGTATTGCATACCCCTGGTCATACCCCTGAAAGTATTAGTTTCTTACTTACAGATGAGGGTGGCGGAGCAAGCGTTCCAATGGGCCTATTTAGTGGTGACTTTATTTTTGTTGGTGATATCGGTAGACCTGACTTATTAGAGAAATCAGTTCAAATAGAAGGTTCTACAATAATTAGTGCAAAAAAAATGTATCAATCTATAAAAAGTATTAAAGATTTACCAGACTATATTCAAATTTGGCCAGGTCATGGTGCAGGAAGTCCTTGCGGCAAAGCATTAGGCGCAGTACCAATGTCTACGCTAGGATATGAAAAAATAAATAACTGGGCTTTTAATGAAACTGATGAAAACACATTTATTGAAACATTGACATCCAATCAACCAGCACCACCACACCATTTCGCACAGATGAAAAAAATTAATCAAATCGGTATGAATTTGTACGAACCTTACAATGTTTTTCATAGTGTAAATAATGAAAGAATAGCATTTGATTTGCGCGATAAAGAAGCTTTTCACGGTGGCCATACACATGGAACGATTAATATTCCTTTCAACAAAAATTTTATTAATCAAATCGGTTGGTATTTAGATTTTGAAAAAGGTATAGATTTAATCGGCGATAAAGATACAGTAGAGCAAGCAACACATACACTGCAATTAATTGGTTTTGATAAAGTAGAAGGATATCGTTTACCAAAATCAGAAGTTTTAACAACATCCATTCACAGCGCCGATATAACAGGTAAAGAAGTAAATGTACTAGACGTACGTAATGATGAAGAATGGAATAATGGTCATTTAGAGCAAGCAGTGAACATACCACATGGTAAATTATTAAATGACAATATTCCATTTAATAAAGAAGAAAAATTATATGTCCATTGTCAGTCGGGAGTCAGAAGTACAATAGCAGTAGGGATCTTAGAATATAAAGGCTTTAAAAATATTGTAAATGTTAGAGAAGGATATCAAAAATTTCCAGAATCATTAAAGTAATTTAATAAAGAGGGAAATGAGTCCTAACTCAAAACAAATAAGCATATCACTCAACTGATTTTTCAGTTATGCAGTGATATGCTTATTTTTTATTAAAATTTAAGATTGTATTTCAGTGTCCATTTGGGCTTCGAATTCATCGAGTAATGCACGAACTTCGTCTGCTGTGTTTGTATTCATCAATTGATTGCGCAGTTCGCCAGCACCTCTCATGCCACGTACATAGATTTTAAAGAATCTGCGTAAACTTTTAAATTGTTTAGCTTCATTTGTAGAGTATTTTTCGAACAATGTTAAGTGTAATCTCAACAGATCTAATAATTCTTTACTCGAATGTTCACGTGGTTCTTTTTCAAAGGCAAAGGGATTATGAAAAATACCTCTTCCAATCATTACACCATCAATGCCATATTTTGTTGCAAGTTCAAGACCTGTTTTTCTATCTGGTATATCACCGTTTATCGTTAGCAATGTATTTGGTGCGATCTCGTCGCGCAAATTTTTGACTTCTTCGATTAATTCCCAGTGTGCGTCTACATTACTCATTTCTTTACGCGTACGTAAGTGTATAGATAAGTTTGCTATGTCTTGTTCAAAGACGTGTTTTAACCAATCTTTCCACTCTTCTATTTTATAGTAACCGAGGCGTGTTTTAACACTTACCGGTAGACCACCCGCTTTAGCTGCTTGAATTATTTCAGCTGCAGTTTCAGGTCGTAGAATCAAGCCAGACCCTTTACCTTTGCCAGCAACATTAGCTACAGGACAACCCATATTCAAATCAATACCTTTAAAGCCCATCTCTGCCATACCGATACTCATTTCTCGGAAATGCTCAGGTTTGTCTCCCCATATATGAGCGACAATAGGCTGTTCATCTTCACTAAAAGTTAAGCGACCACGAACACTGTGTATACCTTCAGGGTGACAAAAGCTTTCAGTATTTGTAAATTCAGTGAAAAACACATCTGGCCTAGCAGCTTCACTGACAACATGACGAAAGACGATATCAGTTACATCTTCCATAGGTGCCAATATAAAAAATGGACGTGGTAATTCACTCCAAAAATTTTCTTTCATAATATATTTAAACCTTCTTTTCTATTAATATCTCGACTTTTTGTCCATGATGATATTACCACAAATTTTCAATTTACACAAAAGGATGTTGACCAGTCACATACTAAAATGAAGAGATGTTTTTAGCTAAACAATAAGAATAAATGTATTTTAATCATTTTATTTATAAAAAATAATGCCCATATATTATGGACACCATTTTTAAAAATATTACATTGTACTTGTATCAATAACGAAACGATATTTAACATCTGAAGATAATACTCTATCATACGCTTCATCAATTTGATCAGCCGAAATTAATTCGATTTGTGGTTCAATGTTGTGTTTTGAACAGAAATCTAACATTTCTTGTGTTTCTCTAATACCACCAATTGCTGAACCTGCAAATGATCTACGATGTCCTATTAAATTTGCAACTCGTAATGATATAGGCTCTGCTGGAGCACCAACGTTAACGATTGTACCGTCTAATGCTAACAATTTAAGGTAATCATCTATTTTTAAATTAGCACTTACTGTATTAATAATTAAATCAAATGAGCTTGTAAGTTGTTCAAATGTTGCTTCATCACTTGTTGCATAATAATGAGAAGCACCTAATTTCAAGCCGTCTTCTTTTTTATTTAATGTTCGTGATAATACTGTTACTTCAGCACCCATAGCATGTGCAATTTGAACAGCCATGTGTCCAAGTCCACCCATACCGATAACAGCTACATTTTTACCTTCATATGCTTTCCAGTGATTTAAAGGTGAATACGTCGTAATACCAGCACAAAGTAATGGTGCAGCGGCGTCTAAACCAATATTATCAGGAATGCGTAGTACAAAATCTTCATGTACGACTATATGTGTTGAGTAGCCGCCTTGAGTTGGTTCACCATATCTATCCGTACCTGCATATGTTCCAACGTTTCCTTTTAAGCAGTACTGTTCTTCGCCATTTTGACAATGTTCACATTCACCACAAGAGTCTACCATGCAACCAACACCGACACGGTCATCGATTTGATATTTACTTACATCAGAACCGATTTCTTTAACAATACCAGCGATTTCATGACCCGGTACTAATGGGTAGTTAACAGGACCCCATTCTCCATGTGCAGTGTGAATATCTGAATGACATATTCCTGCGTATTTAATTTCTATTAAAATATCATGTTTATCAAGATCACGTCTTGTGATTTCTGTAGCGTAAAAATTGGAATCCGGACTGTTTACAGCTCTTGCTTTAGCATTCATCATAAATTAATTCCTCTCTTACTAATGTGATAGAATATCATTATTAATATTCTTCATTGTACATAATAGACCCCTGAGTATAGGCTACGTCAATTAATATGACTCACATATGAAGTGTGTTTTAACACTTACCGGTAGACCACCCGATTTAGCTGCTTGAATAATTTCAGCATTAGCTACAGCACAACCCATATTCAAATCAATACCTTCACTGATATATTAAAATTGTGTTACCAATCTAACTTAACTATTTTTTAATGTAACCTAGGTTACCATTAACTGTTTCGTAAAAACCGAATTGCATTTCTGACTTAATAGCAGATCCATTTAAATCTTTATCAAGTACTGTTAATGCTATTTTTCCTTTTGGAAGTTTATTTTCTTCAAATTGAACTGAGTATTCCCCGGATTTGAAACGATTTTTCTTAATATTTAAAACTGTATATTTTGTTGGGTCTTTTCTGTTTTTTACTTCAAGATATTTTAATTCTGAATTCTTAGAGTATAATTTCAGGAATATGTTTCCATTTTTTTGATATATTTTTTGTAATGTAATATGCATTCTCTTTTTATATATATTCTCGTCATATGAGTAATAATAAGTATCGTTTGATACATAAAGTGGCTTTTCGTCTTTCTTCAAATAGAAGTTAACAAAGTCTATAATATCTTTTTTGTTTCCATTTTTAATGAGTTTTAGTGCATGTTCATTTAATGTATCGTCTGCATAGTCTAGAGAATTAAAGTCTTTATCTATCATGTTTAAGATATCTTGGAAAACAGGAAGTAGCGTATCAATTTCTTTAATAAATATTTTCTTATAAAACTTTCCTTCTAGAATATCTTTGTTAATGATTCGATATAACAAGCTAGCAAAGATTCTATTATCTTTGTATTTGTTCATTAAATAACGATAAGCTTCATTTTGCCATTTCATACGATTGAGTACAGTAGATTCGTTAGACTTTATTAAAGAGCTATTTTCTTCATATCGATTTGCACAATAAACAACATCTTGAGTTGTACTGATATTTTTAGTATTAAAAAATACTTCGGCAAAAAATTGTAAATCCTCTCCATATATCATTTCTGGAAAACGAATATTATTATTTTTGATTACAGTAGATTTAATCATTCGCCCAGCAGGTGCTAGATGATAGAATGATTTTCTGAAATGATTTAAATCAATCTTTTTATATGCAATTTTAGATAAAGCAACGCCACTTCGAGCAATACGATCATTATATACATACTTTGTAAGGCCAGTAGCACAGTCTGTTTTATTTGATTTTAAAAGTGTATATAAATTTTCTATGGAGTTTGAAGGTAACCAATCATCGCCATCTACAAATATAATATATTTCCCTTTACTTAAATCAATTGATAAATTACGAGGCTTTGCTGGTGTTCCTGAATTTTCATCTAATTGGACAAATTGATAATTTGAAAAACTTTCAATTTTTTTAGATACAAGTTCAAATGTACTATCTGTTGAACAATCATCTACAACGATTATTTCAAAATCTTCTTTATTCATTGTTTGGTTTAATATACTATCTAAGGTTTTATCAATAAATTTTTCTTTATTGTATGTACTTATTAGTACACTAACTTTAATTTTCTTATTAGTTTGATTCTGTTTTATAATTTTCATTTTGTATTCCCTTCTGTACTATTTTGATTTTAAAATATGTACAACTTTTTTACTGTTGATGTAAATGATGAGTATACTTTGTAGTAGAAATTTGAAGAATCATATGAACAAGTGAAAATACAAAAATAGATAGTTGTAGCAGAACAGCATATACAAATAACAAGAATTAACAAGAAATATAATACTTTAATGTGTTATGTTGACGATTAAAAAATCGAATTATTTCTTGTGTAATTTCAAATGTAACGCGTGAACTTTTTCTGCTAATTCTTGAACTGGACCATCGACGTCTGCATTTTCAATAATTTGATGGATTGGTAAACTTTTTACTGGTGATGGAGGTGCGCCGATCTCACTTAACCATGTATTTAGTTGTTCAGAAGAACTTGCATAAACGATTCTACCAAGACCTACCCAACCATGTGCGGCGGCACACATCGGGCAGTGTTCACCTGAAGTGTAAACCGTTGCTAGCTTGCGTTCTTCAGGTGATAAATGATTTGCTGCCCATTTTGCTATTTCAAACTCAGGGTGTCTTGTATGGTCACCACCACTAACATGATTATGATCTTCAAATATAATGTCACCTTCAGAACTTACTAAAATAGAACCAAACGGTTCATCACCTTTATTCAATGCTTGTTCTGCTAACGCTACACATCGGTTCAAATAAGTAATATCAGATTGACTAATCATCTAATAGCCTCCTCTGTCTTTATAATTTCAACGTTAATAAAATATATCATTCATTACAAATGAATAGTAATACTATATATAACTAAAAAATAAGAAGGCAGAGACAATTAATTGCCAGAGCCTCCTTGTTTTTATTATTTTTTTAAGACATCTTGATATTCAGGAGTCTTATCTATTAAAGCTTTAGCGAAAGGGCATAATGGAACCACTTTCAAGTTGTTTTCACGTGCGTAATTTACACCTGATTCAACCAATAATTTCCCAACATTTTGTCCACGTAATTCATCAGACACTTCAGTATGGTCGATAATCATTAAATCTTCGCCACTAGGTACATAAGTCATTTGTGCTGAAAAATTTTGCTCATCTTCACCGACATAAAATTTATTTGTGCCATGTTTAATTTCCATCAGAGTCACCACCTTGAGAATATAAATAGCTAACCTATTTTAAATGATAAACTTAAAACTGGAAATGTAAAATAATATGGTTTATATTTTAATTGAACACTATTTATAATTATCAAATATCAAAGGGGGATAAAAATGAGAAAAAATTATACAGGTGACACTATCGATGTTTCATTCGAACCTAAACGATGTATTCATGCAGCAGAATGTGTGAAAAATCTTTCCCAAGTGTTTGATACAGCAAAACGCCCATGGATTATGCCAGATAATGCAACAGCAGATGAAATTGCAAGAGTTGTAGAACTCTGTCCAAGCGGTGCATTAGAATATAATAGAAAAGATGGCAAACCGAACGAACACCACGAAACAACAGAAATTAACATCGGAGAAGACAATCAAATATATATAAAAGGCGATTTCACATTGGATGTAAATGACGAAAAATTACATTTAAACCGCGCCATTTTAAAAGGAAACCAACAGCTTAGTGAGAATCCATTTTACGAAAAGTAGAATGAATGTGTAGATGATTATGAATAAAAAAGAACAAGAGCTTTTAAATAATTTATAGATATTGAGTTAGCCAATGATGAGGTTAACTCAATATTTTTGTTTTTAGTGAGTAAATTAAAGTGTTTTTGTAACGACTCGCAATTAAAAATTTCCCAATAATATTTAAAGTGTAAAATGATTTTTAGTTTCTTTGTTCACAAAAGTAAAAATTACATTGCTATAAATTGTTAAACAAGTATATAATATTGTAAAAATAGTGTATTTTACACAATGAAAAAAGGGGACGGATATAGTGAACAAAGTTTTGTGGGTGGGGAGACATACTAATAGTGTCATTATGATATTAATTATGCTTTGGTTTTCTGTATTATTTTCAGCGAATACGGCACATGCTGCTGTTAATTCTAGTAATCCAATAACTGAGGGAAATGTGAATGAACTAATGTCAGTCGAGCAAATTAATACAACTGATAAATCGACTGAGACAGTTAATGGTAGTAGTACGTATACTCAACAAAAGGAAACAGTGCTTCCTAATGAAAATAAAGTTCTAGAACAAAAAACAATAAATTCTATTCCAATAGAGATAGTTAAAAGCAATTCTTCGAAAGAAGCTACACCAGTAGTTTCAAATGCTAAAGTGCAGCCTAAATCACAAACTGCAACAACTAAAACAGTGAAAGTCGCGCCAAAAGTTGTACCAAACAAGAATACAACTAGCACTCCAAAAGTAGCTAAACAAACTACTAAACAAATTAAAGCTAAAGCACCATTAAAGACTGTTAAATCCAAAACGTCTAATACTAAAAAGACTCAAACTACAAAGGTAGTAACAAAAAATAAAAAAACAACAGCTCCAAGTAAAAAGAAGACAGTAAAAGTGGTGTCAAAAGCAAAGGCAAAACCAAAGGCAAAACAAAGTAAGACAACTAAAAAAGCAAAAACTACAGCAAAACCTGTTAAAGATATAAAGCCAAAAGTTACGTCAAAAACAACTAAAAAGAAAACAACAAAGCCTAAAAAACTTAGTTACTATAACCAAGCTCCCAAAGCATGGTCTTCAAAAATACCTGGTAGTGACAATGTACGAGACTTTGGTCAAGCTACAAAAGCATCAGGTATCGATGATGCATTGAAAATTATGAAAGCTTCTGGTAATAAAGGTGTGTCTATATCACATACGAAAGCTAAAGCAGCTAATATTGCAATTGTATTTAACTGGAATCCTACTGCAAAAATGTTAACTTACGGTACTGGCACAGCAATTGGTAAACATACAATATTAACAGCAAATCATGTTATCAATAATCAACAAGCACATAAACCAATGACTCCTTCAAAAGTACAAAATCTTAGAGTGAACATTCTGCAAGAAGGTTCAAAAATTACACGTACACTCAATGTCATTGGTGTTAAAATGATGAAATATGGCGATGTTGCCTTATTATATACAAAAGAAGATATTTCAAAATATATGAAAATACGCAAAATCGCACCAGAAAAATCAATTAACAATATAAAAGCCAACACACCAATTCATATGTATCATTATGGATTACCTACTGGAAAATACAAAAAAGATCCTATGGGTACGATGTATTATTCAAAAGGGAAGTATTCGCTTATGGCACGTAATGTAAATCCAGTAGGTTATTATCAAATGATGGCAGAACCAGGATCTTCAGGCGGCGCAGTTTTAAATAGTAAAAATGAAGTAATAGGTGTGCATGCTTTCAGAATAGATTCAGGAGATTATAAAAAATATCATTTGAACACAATGGCAGAATTAAGAAGTAAGTTACGCAAAGAAATTATGAAATTAATAAAGTAACTGGATAAAGATTATATATTTAGGTTATTTCTTGGGAAATAAAGTAAGGGAGTGGGATAGAAATATCCTAGAAATTTAATAAGAGCAGAAATTCATTATTAAAATTGAATCTCTGCTCTTATTTTTTATGAAAATCATTGATGTACCAGAAACTTTTCATTGTATGGTGTTGATTTTGAGTATGTCTTCGATTAACTAGAGACTTAATCTACAACTTGGTCAAACTCTTAGATTAACTTCCGACTTAATCTACAACTTGGCGAAACTCTTCGATTAACTATGGACTTAATCTACAACATGGTCGAACTCTTAGATTAACTCCAGACTTAATTTTCATGTTATTTTTTCAAAAACTTATCTATGTCTCAGTTTCGTCTTTTAAAATAATTTTCCTAAAAAATAGACATTGGACAACTAAATCCGTTATTATATTGATATTCATTCTATCGTTATGGGACAATGTATTTACTACAATAAGGGGTGTCATATGAAGATAAATAAAATCATTAATAATAATGTGATTAGTGTCACCCAAAACAACCAAGAACGTGTTGTGATGGGGAAAGGGATTGGGTTTCGTAAGCAAGAAGGCGATATTGTAGAGGAGTCAAAGATTGAAAAGATTTTTGAATTGAATAACCAAGAAATATCTGAGCGCTTTAAAACGTTATTAATTGAAGTACCAATTGAGGTTGTTCAAGCGGTTGAAAAGATTATTGAGGTTGCGAAGAATGAATATAATAAAGATTTAAGTGATACGATTTATGTTGCACTTACTGATCATATTAACTTTGCTATTGAACGTCAACGTGAAGGTATGGCTATAAAGAATGGCTTGTTATGGGAAATCAAGAAATTCTATCCTACTGAGTATGAGATTGGTTTACGTGCTTTGGACTGGATTGATGAAATTGTAGGCGTTAAATTATTAACTGATGAAGCGGGATTCATCGCAATACATTTATTAAATGCAGAACATAATAATTTTGCAGATTTTAATCAAGTGACAGAAATGGTGCAAAATATTTTAAGTTTAGTGAAGTATCATTTTAGGTTGGATTTTGATGAAGAGAGTTTAACTTACTTTAGATTTATGACGCATTTGAAATTTCTTGCACAGCGTATCATTTCTAAGAAACCGCTGAATACAAACGAATTTGAACTGTTCGATATTGTGAAAGAGAAGTATAAAGATGCGTATAAATGTGTGAAGAAGATTGAAGTATTTTTATTGAAAAAATATCAATATGAAATGACACACGACGAAGCTTTATATTTAACGATTCATATACAAAGATTAATATCTAGAAATGTAAGCGTTGACAATTGATAATTTTGTGATATATTTATGTTAAGAAAAACAAAATAAACAATTAATTGTTTAGGATTGTAACTGTTCGGCAGGCGAGACCTAAACCATTAATAGATGAATTTATCTTAGGATAAGTGTATCTATTTGTGGTTTAGGTCTTTTTTTATTGTTCTAAACAAGACGGGAGTGAAAGTAATGGCAAATGATCAAAAAATGGCTGATGAAATACTAAAAAATATCGGTGGAAGTGGTAATGTAAAGAATTTAACACATTGTATGACACGTTTAAGATTTGTGTTAAAGGATGAGAGTAAAGCAAACGATGAGAACATTAAAAATATTGATGGGGTAATGGGTTTACGTAAACAAGGGGGACAATACCAAGTTATCGTTGGTAATAACGTTTCACAAACATATACTGAGTTAATGAAATTAGGTGTAAGCGGTGGCGCTAAAAGTAACGAACCTGTTGAAAAGAAAAAATTAACATTTAAACAAGTTGGTATTAATATATTAGATGCTATTATTGGTACGATGTCACCATTAATTCCTGCCATTATTGGTGGGTCAATGATTAAATTATTAGCAATGCTTTTGAATATGACAGGCGTATTATCTGTTGATAGTTCAACTTATAATATTTTAAATACTATAGGAGATGCACCATTCTTCTTCTTACCAATGTTAGTCGCAGTATCTGCAGCTAGGAAGTTTAACAGTAACGTATTCTTAGCACTCGCAATAGCAGGCGTCATGGTTCACCCAGTATTTATGGAAATTATGGAAAAAGCAGCTGAAGGAAAAGAAGCAACATTCGCATTTGTTCCAGTTATGTCAGTAAAATATACGTATACAATTATTCCAGCAATTGTTATGACATGGTTGCTGAAATATATTGAAGATTTTGCAGATCGTATTACACCAATCGTAATGAAGAATTTCTTAAAACCAATGTTAATCTTATTAATTGCAGCACCAATTGCAATTATTATTGTTGGACCGACGGGAATTTTAATAGGTACAGGATTATCTGAAATTGTGTTCTTTGTACATGATAAATTAGGATTCTTAGCAGTAGCAATTGTTGGTGCGTTATGGCCATTATTAGTTATGACAGGTATGCACCGTGTGTTCACACCAACGATTGTTCAAACAATTGCAGAAACTGGTGAAGAAGCTATGGTTATGCCATCTGAGATTGGTGCAAACTTATCTCTTGGTGGGGTTTCACTTGCAGTAGCACTTAAGACAAAAAATAGAGAATTAAGACAAACATCATTAGCAGCAGCGTCATCTGCAATTATCGCTGGTATTACTGAACCTGCATTATATGGGGTAGCGATCCGACTAAAACGTCCAATGATTGCATCAGTTATTACAGGTTTTGTGGCAGGTGCAGTAGCCGGTTTAGCAGGTCTTGCGAGTCATTCTATGGCAGCACCTGGACTATTTACGAGTGTTCAGTTTATAGATCAAGATAATCCAATGAGTATTTTATGGGTAGTTGTTGTAATGGTACTATCAGTTGTCCTTTCATTTATTTTAACTTTAGTGATTGGATTTGAAGATATTCCAGAATCAGAAGATGAATTATTGGATTTAGGTACGAAAGATAATATTACGGTTTCTTCACCAATTGAAGGTATAATCAAACCAATTTCAAGTGTACAAGATGATGTCTTTAGTAGAGAAGTAATTGGAAAGAGTATCGCGATTGAACCAACAGGTAATACAATATATGCACCAGTAACGGGTACAGTGACTTCAGTCTTCCCGACTAACCATGCTATTGGTATTACTGGTGATAGTGGAATTGAAGTATTAATTCATGTAGGTATTGATACAGTGAAATTGAATGGTGAACCATTCACAACTGCAGTTGAACAAGGAGACCATGTCAATGTTGGTGATGTAGTTGGAACGTATGATTTAGCTCAAATTATTGAAGCGGGTTATGATCCTACAACAATCGTAGTCATTACAAATACAGAAGACTATGAATCTATTACATCATTTGACAGAACGGACGTTGAAGCATATACATCAATATTAGGAGCGGTTAAATCATGACAATAAAGACTTTTCCAGAAAATTTCCTTTGGGGCGGTGCTATAGCAGCCAACCAAACTGAAGGTGCATGGACTGAAGGTGGCAGAGGGTTAAGTAATATAGACTTAATCCCTCATGGTGCTAACCGACGAGATATTAAAATAGGAAATAAAAAATCCGAACTAAGTGATGAAGAATATTATCCAAGCCATACTGGTATTGATTTTTATCATCATTATAAAGAAGATATTGCAATGCTTGCTGAAATGGGATTGAAAGTATTTAGAACATCTATTTCTTGGAGTAGAATTTATCCGAATGGTGATGAATCAACACCGAATCAAGCAGGTATTGATTATTACACTGATTTATTTAAGACATGTAAAGAACATAATATGGCGTTACTCGTAACTCTTGCACATTTTGATATTCCGATGGGGATTGTTGAAAAGTACAACGGTTGGAAGAATAGAGAAACAATCGATTTATATGTTAAATTTGCAGAAACATGTTTTGAAAACTTTGGAGAATACGTGAACTATTGGATTCCATTTAATGAAATTAATGTTGTGTTACATAGTCCATTTTCAGGCGGTGGCTTAAACTTTGATGAAACTGAAAATAGAGAAGAACTATTATATCAAGCAGCACATTACATGTTAGTTGCAAGTGCTAAAGCTGTAGAAAGTTGTCATCGCATCACACCGAAAGCACAAATTGGTTGTATGATCGCAGGCGGTAGTTTCTATCCTTATAGCTGTAACCCAGAAGATGTTTGGCAATCAATGAATGATGAGAGAACAAATACATTCTTTGTAGATGTACAAGCAAAAGGAAAATATCCTTATTACATGGATGCATTCTTTAAATCTAAAGGAATCAATATTGAAATCAGCGAAAGTGATAAAGAAATATTAAAGCAAACCGTTGATTTTGTTGCGTTTAGTTATTATGCATCTCGAACATCTATTGCAGATATATCAAGAGTAGAAGCAAACGAAGGCAACATTATTGTATCCGCCAAAAACCCTTACTTAAAAATGAGTGATTGGGGATGGGTCATAGATCCACTTGGATTAAGAATTACAATGAATCAAATATATGAAAGATTTGAGAAGCCACTATTTGTCGTAGAAAATGGATTAGGAGCAAAAGATAAAATAGAAGCGGACGGTACTATACAAGACGATTACCGAATTGATTATATGCAACAACACATCGACGCAATGTATGATGGCATACAAGATGGCGTACCACTACTAGGTTATATCAGTTGGGGTATTATAGATTTAGTATCAGCATCAACAGGCGAAATGAGTAAACGATACGGTATGATTTATGTTGATAAAGATAATGCTGGTAACGGAACATTAGAACGAAGAAAGAAAAAATCATTTGATTGGTATAAACAAGTGATAGCACAAAATGGAATAGAAATAAGTTGATGAGTTAAGGCAAAACTTCTGGATTGCGCAGAAGTTTTGCCTTTTTATTTTTCTATATAATTAGATTTCTGCTCCGCTCTCTTATTTGTTTTATACTTAAACAAGGTATTTATCAATTCAATGATAAATTGTTCAGCAGAAACTTTTGAAATATATTAATATAGAATAATAGATATCAAATGTAAGATATTAGACAAAGTTTTATCAATATAATAATGAAAGGGTATTGATTATGTTAAAAAGTACCTTAAAAAAGATACCAATTGCTATAAGTGGATTAGCATTGGGGATAATGGCGTTAAGTAATTTGCTTTACCATATACACTTAACGTCAGTTGGAATGATTTTCTTTATTATTTCCTGTGCAATAATTTTAATCTTTAGTTTGAAATGGATCATCTATCCTAAAATGTTTTTACAAGAACTTAAAAATATAAATACATTCGCAATTCTACCTACTTTTCCTATGGCATTAATGCTTTTAGTGTTTATTGTTAAGACAGAATTTATGGTAGATAATGTTGTTCTGAGTATAATTTGGTACGTTTCTATTTTATTACATGTGAGCTTTATTGTTATATTTATTAGTTCTTATGCTTTTAGAAATTATAAGTCATTACCAAATACGAGCTGGTTTGTAATGTTTGTTGGAATAGGTGTTATCGGTGAAACATCAACAGGTTTCAATATTAGTATTGGTCATATATCAACTATTCTTGGGTCTATATTTTTAATATTGATACTTGGTTATGTGTTAATTAATAAAGCGTGGCAACACTATAATCAAGAACAATTCCCTATGGTAATTATTATGAGCGCACCTGCAGCATTATGTTTAAATGGATATATTTTGAATAATGAAAGTTATGCTATGTGGTATGTATGGACGTTTCTAGTTCTTTCACAAATATTATTTTTATTAACTTTAATATTTTTACCTAAAATCATTCAAAATGGATTTAAAGTTTCCTTTTCAGCACTAACATTCCCATGGGTCACAACGGCAGCCTCATTATTTAATGTGAATCAAAAAATTTATTTTATTGATATATTATCTAACGGTTTCAATGTGCTATTCCTTATAGAAATTATATGGGCAGGAATCATCGTGCTCTATGTCCTATACAAATATATTATGTTCTTAATTACTAAAGATGTAGTTTATAACTAGACTGATAATTTACTATATGCTCTCTACCTTGATAAATAAATTGAGGTAGAGAGCTTTTGTATTAATTGTCTAAATATTAAAAAATAATCTACACTTTTTAAAATATGTAGATTTTTAATAAAAATTAAAATTTATTAAAAAAAGTAGTGGAAAATTACAAGACAATTATGTAATATAAAAAAGCATGATTTTTTAGACGACAAATTAATGCGAATAAAATATCATGTAAATCACTAAAATAAAGTTTAAGTTTTATTTTTGTGAAATTTATTAACTTAATTACGGGAGATTTATTCTAATTAAAAAAATGGAGGTAGGGTTTTTGAACAATAAAAAGAACAGTAAACGACTTGATTTTTTGCCTAATCGCATTAATAAGTACTCAATTCGTAAATTTTCAAACGGGATAGCATCAGCGCTTGTAGGTGCATTAATGGTTATTGCATTATCAAATGATAATAAGGCAGAGGCATCGGAAGAACAGCAAGTAGTAGATTTCAAAAAGGTTCATCAAGAAAGTAATAATAGGAACGTTGAAATATCACCAGCTAGAGAAGAAATAAAGCCAAGCATAGATCAAAAAGCTAGTGAACCAGTACAAGAAACAGAAGATGTGAAACCGGAAGTAAGCTCGGAAGACAATAAAGCAGTACAAGAAACAGAAACAGTAAAACCAGAAGTAAACACAGAAGATAAAGAAGCAGTACAAGAAACAGAAGCAGTAAAACCAGAAGTAAACACAGAAGATAAAGAAGTAGTACAAGAGACAGAAGCAGTAAAACCGGAAGTAAACACAGAAGATAAAGAAGTAGTAAAAGAAACAGAAAAAGAAAAGCCAGAAGTAAACACAGAAGATAAAGAAGTAGTACAAGAAACAGAAAAAGTGAAACCGGAAGAAAAGCCTGAAGACAATAAAGTAGTTCAAGATAAAGAACAAGTAAAACCAGAAGTAACTACTAAAGAAAAAGAACCAGTTCAGAAGCCAGAAGAAGAACAATCGAATGAAACGCCAGTGAAAAAAGAACCAATTCAAGTAACAGAAGAAAAATCGAAAAGTAGAAGCAATACGCCTTCAGAGAAAAGCACTGTTTCTCAACCTGCTAGTAGAAATGAGAAAATAGTGAATGGTTTCTATACAGAGAACAACATTGGCAAAGATGACCAAGCTAAGATTAATAAATATTTACCTAAAAATATAAGTGAATTATCAGAAGAAGAAATTAAAAAGCAAATTTTAATGCTTGCTTTGAAATACAATGTTCTGAAAGAAGAGACTACACCAACTGTAACAACAAGTTCTGTAAAAAAAGAAAGTTCAAGTTTGAGATCTAAAAGAAGTCTAAGTGCTACTGCAAGTGGTAATAATGTGACAAATCAAATAGATTTTACTAACACTACAATAAACGTAAAAAATAATACAGTTAAACCTTTAAATGCTGAAAGTTATAATCTTTTAACTACGTTCAAAACTAATTCTTCAGTTAAAAAAGGTGATTATTTTATTATTAAAGGTTCTGCTAACACTATTAATGACGATTTAAATCATCAAAATTCAAGTGCACCAGTAATTAAAGATAAGAATGGCAATATTATAGCTATAGGGATATATGATCCTAAAACAAGAGAATATAAATATACATTTACTGATTTTGTAGAAGATAAAGCGAGTATTAGTGGTAGTTTGAAATTTTCACAATATATCAATAGAGATATTGTTCGAAATAGTTCTGTTGAAAAGATCACTTATACTTTTGGTGATAAAGTTGTTTCAAAAACAGTTAATGTTATTTACGAAAACGGTATTATAGAACAGGCATCATCAAATATTGGTTCATCGTATACGCACTATAATAGCGAGACAAAAAAATACGAACAAACAATTTATATTAATCCTAAGAAAAAGAATGCATATAATTCAACAGTGTATATTAGGGGTTACAAGAATGATTTAGGTGATAGTTCAGCGCAAATAAATTCAAATACTCAAATTGTGATTTATAAAGTTAAAAATGGCGTTGCTTTAAGTGACAGTTATTACAATGATGCTGAGAATCTTGTTGATGTAACGAATGATTTTCGTTTTACAAATTATCAAAATGCTGTTGGTATAAACTTTGGGAATATATATGGCGCAACATATATAATAAAAGTCATTTCTAAAGAAAATGAAGCGGTTAATAAAGACTTAATACAGTCAGCAGATATGCACTCTACAAGTCAAAATGGAATTTATAACTCAGTGAGTTTTTATAATTATATTGAATTAACGGATAACTCAGCCGAAGGTGAAGGAGAATCCCAATCAATAAGCGAATCAATCAGTGAAAGTATATCCATAAGTGACTCAGAGTCAGTTAGTGAAAGTGAATCATTAAGTGAGTCAGAATCAATTAGCGAAAGTGAATCATTGAGTGAGTCAGAATCAATCAGCGAAAGCGAATCATTGAGTGAGTCCGAATCAATTAGTGAAAGTGTGTCTTTAAGTGACTCAGAGTCAGTTAGTTTGTCACAGTCAATTAGTGAATCAGAATCGATCAGCGAGAGCGAATCATTAAGCGAATCAGAATCAATTAGTGAAAGTGTGTCTTTAAGTGACTCAGAGTCAGTTAGTTTGTCACAGTCAATTAGCGAGTCGGAATCTATTAGTGAATCCGAGTCAATTAGTGAATCAGAATCTATTAGCGAGAGCGAATCATTGAGTGAGTCCGAATCAATTAGCGAATCAGAATCAATTAGCGAATCAGAATCAATCAGTGAATCAGAGTCTATCAGTGAATCAGAATCAATTAGTGAGTCAGAATCAATCAGTGAATCAGAATCAATCAGCGAATCCGAGTCAATCAGCGAATCGGAATCAATTAGTGAGTCAGAATCAATTAGTGAATCAGAATCAATAAGCGAATCGGAGTCGATCAGCGAAAGCGAATCATTAAGCGAATCCGAGTCAATTAGTGAATCCGAGTCTATCAGTGACTCTGAATCAATTAGCGAGTCAGAATCAATCAGTGAATCAGAGTCATTAAGTGAGTCCGAGTCAATCAGTGAAAGTGAATCATTAAGTGAGTCAGAGTCTATTAGCGAATCAGAATCAATCAGTGAGTCAGAGTCTATAAGCGAATCAGAATCAATAAGCGAGTCAGAATCAATCAGTGAATCAGAGTCATTAAGTGAGTCCGAGTCAATCAGTGAAAGTGAATCATTAAGTGAGTCAGAGTCTATTA